>JAUNXW010000153.1 GCA_030539595.1 Methanocorpusculum sp.
TAAACATCAAAGTCAAAAGATTTATAATTGTAGATATTTAGTGGGGGGGGGGTATAAATGTTTCTATATTACATTCTACATGATGAACTTGCCTAAAATGATTAAAACCGTTGGAAAATATTTTGATGTTGAAGTTGTTGTACGGTTGAGCTTTGAAATTATATTACGATACACCGATACACAAGCCCTTCGGTCTCCGCACACGAAATATAAAAATATGGTTGAGTATCTCTCTTTTACCAATACATACGAAAGTTACCAAATATAATACATTAAAGTGTATGACACACCGAAATTATCGCAGAGTTTACCGCTCTCGTCAATATAAAGTTCCAGAGGCTGTGAGAAACTCAATACAAACATATTCTGACCGAGTTCAACCCAAGTAAATTTCAGCGGAACATCAGGCGAACCGTTTTCATCCAGATATGCGGCTTTACCCGTTCCGTCAGCGCTTGGAGAGAGTTGAATGTATGAAGCTCCGGTATTGAAATTGTAAGGTTCTTTATTTTTCCATGAACCTATAAATCCTGAATTTCCGTCGCTGCGTACAACCGTCATATCTTTAATATTCAGCATCTCTGAGTTTATGACTGCTTTATCACCTGTAGGGTCAAGCTCAAAAGTAAATGCAGCGTAGTATGCGGTATAGTTTCCGTCATCATTTTTAATCCACAATCCTTTACTGTGGATTTCTTTGCCGTCGTCGATATGGAAAATCTTACTCATCGTGTAGTCTGCACTGAAGTTATATACTATTTTTGTGTAGTGCACACCTTGAGAGTTCGTGTGATTTTCCGCAATCCATGAACCTATGATTTTATCAGGCACATTTGTATCACTTGAATTTCCGATACATCCGGCGGAAATAATCAGCGCTGCAATTATTGAGATAATCAGCAGTAGTTTTTTCATTATCTATACTATTGATTCGGATGAATATAAATCTGATTGCTCTCTGATTGTAATATTTTGAGATAGTGCGGACAATAAAAAAAGTTTATAGTTATTCTGCTTTTGTATACACCAGACCAAAGTTGTCGCAGATATTTCCTTCTTCATTTATATATTGATACATTGGCTTTGAGAAACTCATCACAAAGAAATCTTCGCCAACCTCTACCCACGTAAAATCAAGCGGTGTTTCCGGTAAATTGTTTTCGTCAAGATATACGGTTTTACCTGTGCCGTCAGCATTAGGCATTATTTCAATATATGAACATCCTGTATTGAATTCATACGGTTCTTTGTTTTTCCACGAACCCGCAAATCCTGAATTCCCGCCTGTGCGTATGAATGTCATATCTTCAATGTTCAGCAAATCAGAATTTACAATTCCTATATCTCCTGCGGGACTGAGTTTGAAAGTAACCGCATAATTGTATGCTGAATAGTTTCCGTCGGCTTCTTTCATCCAGATTCCTTTGGAGTTGATGGTTCTGCCATCGTCAAGGTAAAAAACTTCGCTCATTGTGAAATTTTCGTAATAGGTGTCTACAATTTTTGAATAGTGCACACCTTCGGAATTTGTATGATTTTGTGTAATCCATGTACCGATTATTTTATCCGGCTGATTGTTATCACTTGAATTTCCGATACATCCGGCAGAGATTATCAGTACAATTATTATTGATAGAGTAAACAGTATTTTTTTCATTTTGTAATTTTATTGATTTAGTAATATATAAATCTGAGCCTGATTCGGTTGGAGTATTTAGAGACTGTCCAATCGTGAAAAAAATTCGTTATATAAAATTTTGTCTGTGATTTTTTAGTGTTGGTTACATCACGAAAAACACTAAAATTCACAAAATCTTCTCAAGCAGAGTGCATGCAGCGCATAATTTATTCTGTGTGGGTTCTCCGCATTTTTTGCACACCCCCATTTTAACAGCCGCATCTTTTGACGGCGCAATCTTTTTCAAAAGTCTCTCCTGACCGTCGACAATATTTCTCATTGTTTTCGGCTTTTCATTTTCCATTCTGCCGAGCCAGCTCCTCACATCAGCACGAAGAGCATATTTCGTATAAGGACACTCAGGAAGCGGCTCAAGCAGATTATTCACAATCCCGTAAGCAACGGTTGAACGCTCGGTCTGGCGGCAGAGCGGCTTGATTCTTTGAATAAACAGCTCAGAAGAATTTGTATTCTGCGAAGCCGTAATTCTTGTAATATCCCCTCTCAGATAATTCATCAGAACAGACTGCGCCTCATCGTCCATACAATGACCTGTTGCGATTTTATCCGCACAGCAGTCTCTTGCAGCTGAATTAAGCGCTCTTCTTCGAAGAGTTCCGCAGACAGAACAAGCCTGATTGGGATTCTTTGAAAGAAGCTCATCAAGCGTATTCCCGCATAAATCCGTAAACGAAACAATTCTGTGCTCAACACCAAGCGAAGCAGCGGTTTTTTCGGCGGCTGCTATCGTATCGTTTCGATAGCCGGCAATACCTTCATCAACCGTTACCGCAATAAGTTCAGCTCCCAAATCAAGTTTCGACAAAACACTCAAAAGAACAGTGCTGTCTTTTCCGCCTGAAAAACCCACACAGATTCGGTCTCCTTCGGAAATCATACCGTATTTTTTTATCGATGCAAGAACCTCACGCTCATATTTTTCAGAGAAATGCTCCTTGCACAAATAAAATCCGCAGTCTTTAAAGACCGCTTTTTTTCCGCAAACTGCACAGAAAGCCATTTTTAACCGCCGTGAACTATAGAAGTGAGTTTCAAAACGTCGCCGGATTTGCACACATCATCAGCCGTTAAAAGTTCACCTTCGCAAACCGCGAGAAACTCGTAAGGATTCAGATTCAGCCTTTGAAGAATCTCTTCAACCGTCCCCTCAGGAGTTTTCACCGTTCTGCCGTCAGCTAATACTACAGAAACTTCAGACATCTTTTTGCTTCTGCTCCTTAACTTCTCGTTTTACAATAATAAAACTCGCTATGCTTCCGATAATTATATTTGAATAGTAAAGAATCATTCTGAGGAGCAGAACAAACAAACCGATGACTGATGACGGCATAATTATCGAATAGAATCCGAAATATGCGGCTTCAGCAATTCCCGCAGAACCCGGAGTTAACGGAATCATAAAAATTATGGCGATGATTATCTGGAAAATAATTGATTCCAGAACGTGCGGCGGATATCCCAAGCCCATTAAAATTATCGAAGCGACAGAATATTCGCACGCCCAAAGCAGAAACGTCAGAAGAAATCCGATAATAATTCCCCATCTGGCTTTACCAGCAAACATTCTGAAAGTGTCGTAGAATCTGTTGATTCCTTCAAGGATGCTGCTGTTGAGTTTTTCGGTTTTTTCAAGAGACATCTTTTTCGTAAAAAGACCGGTTATCTTCATCGCAAGTTTTTCAACGACAAGCGGCTTTCTCATCATTAGAATGAAAAAAATCAGCAGTCCCAAGCATAAAGCCGTTCCAAACCACGCAATTCCAAGAATGAAAGCGGGGACTTCGTTGTTCTGATAAATTATTGTGAACGCGGTAAGAGATACTATAACCGAAATCACAAGAAGGAAGCCTTCCATGAGTCGTTCGATTAAAACAACCGCAGTAGCGTCAGCTACAGGAATTTTTGCCTTGTAGAGTTCATGAACGCGAACGGGTTCACCTCCAAGCTGAGATGGTGTGATTGACGCAAATAATTGCCCCGAACAGACCATATTCAGAGAATGACGGAAACCTACTTTGAATCCCAATGATTTGCACATCACAATAATTCTTAAAGCCCAGACGCACATGGCAGCCATGTGAACGAGAAACGCTA
>JAUNXW010000154.1 GCA_030539595.1 Methanocorpusculum sp.
AGTCAAACCGACCAGTCTCCTTCCTCAAATAAAAAATCTAAACTAAATAATAAATAATAATATAATAATAAAATATATTTTACGTATAAAAAAAGAATGAACAACCTCAAGAAGAAAACACACTCTCATGGTCTCGCTCCCAAAAAACACGTAAAGACGTAAAGTCCATTTCAAAAAACAAAAAATGAAGCTAAAATAAAAATCAGACTGATAAAATCAGTCCGTTCATTTTACGTGCTCACGTAAACCGATATTTTCTCACGTAAAGTCACTCCGGTCTTTCCTCAAAACAAACCATCCTCTGCTCATATACTCAAACACCTCATAAGTATCCTTAGACCACTTAACAGCCCTGTTGCCCGAAGACGTAGTCTTAGAATACTCATCCCCCGTAGTTTCTGAAATTGAAGATATAGAAACCGCATTACACGAATTAAGCAGCCCGTCAGTCTTAGAATCCTGCCTGCCGTTAAGCGCCTGAGAAAGCTGAGCATCCGACAACCCCGTATTTCTCCGAATCTCCGCAAACGAATATTCACCGCTTTGTTTACCTTTTAAAAAGCCCAGAACCTTAGACGCATTGCGCGAAAGCTTCATCAACTGGCTTCCCCCTGAATTATCAAGAAGCGGATTCATAATATCAGCCGCAGCATAGAAATCATCTTCGCATGCAACAAGATTACCATCATCATCAGAATCTCTTGCAGAAGCATGAAGAATCGCATTAGCCTTAATCAGAGAAAGAAACAGATTAATATTTCTCGCATCCATAGAAAGACTACAGTCAATCCTATCAGTAAACGGAATAGTAACCGTAACCGTTGGAACAAACGCCCAAATCGCCCTGCAGATAATCATATCCCTTTCCTCATCCTCAGTAATCTGAGGAAACCTTGCCTTCTTCATCAAAGAATCACGAATAGCCCTCTTCTGCTCATCCGATTCATCTGTCCAGAAAACAATCTGACGGTCAAGAATCTGGTCGTCACCGTTAAGATTCGCTTTACAGATAACATACGGACATCTCGGAGCAAGGTCAAGTTCCAGAGGCTTGCCCGAATTCACCGTCATATACTTAGGCGGATTAGCCCAATCGGTAGTATGAACCTTGATAAGTTCCTGCATCGGCTCTGTAAGCTCCTGATCATCCATAACAATCATCGTCCCTTCACGTATATTGTGATAGAGAATCGCCTTATCGGAAAGACGGCTTCTGTTCACATGTGAAACAGGAATACATTTTGTCGCCGTTTCAACCGAATGACTTTTTCCTGAGCCTTTACAGCCCGAAATACTTATGTGAATCCCATCAGAGTTCACAATTTTTGTCGAGGCGTAAGCATAAATTATCGACTTCATCAGATTTAAGTCGCCGACATGATACTTGGAACATGTTTCAAACATGTATTCAGCAGCGTTTCCGGATTCCCAAATTTCCGAGGCTCTTTTTGTTACGATGTCGTCACCGTAATTTTTTATCTGGCTTGTAAGAAATCTACGCCTGACATCTTCAAGATGTTCGCGTTTGATGAACGGAGCAATTCTTAAATCGAATTTGGTTTCTGGGTCTTCTTCTGCGTCAGACTCCCATGAGTTTACAGTTGTTCCGTCTTCTTTGAGTTCCCATTTGAATTTCGGATAATATGTCAGCCCGCAAATGTTTGAGCCGTCATTGTAAGCTCCGGTTATGTTTGCTGTATAGCCGTTTCCGAGTTCAAATCTTGTCTTTCCTGTGGGTTTATCCCACTTACCCCCACCCAAACTTAAACACCCCGTCATAATTTTTGAGAGGATGATAAATTGGATTGATGTTTTTTGTGCTGTTGGTTTTTACTAACATAGGCTATTACTATGTCGCAATAGTATTTAAAACCATTCTGTTTTGAATACATGTGTAAACATACAGCTACAAACAGATTTATTTGTAATCAAATGTAAACAATATACTACAGAAAGATTATGGCTGAGAAAACTGTCGTCTACAGTATGAGGCTTCCCGAAGATTTGAAACTTAAGTGTGAGAAAATTGCGGAAAATGAAGGACTGTCTTTGAACGAGTGGATTAAGAGAACGCTTTTAAATGTTGCCTGTAGCGGTTACAGTGATAATTTGAACCATCTTATGAATATGGTTGATAATTATGTTAGGAGACCGAATGTTGCCAATGTTCATTCAAGGATTGATTTTTTAACAAAGGCTATTGATGTCTTATTGTATTCAAGCACATGTTCAGTTTGCGGTGCGGTAAATTACGGTCAGGGTCAATATTGCAGAGACTGCGGTGAAGATTCTGAATGGGAACACCCTTGCGATAAATATGCTGTAGCATATTTCCACAATTTTTGGGAGGAGAATCCGCTGCCGGAAGGCTGGAGATATCGTCTGACCTCACCGTCAAGGGAAAATCCTGAAAACGAATTTTATATAGCAAAATATACCGGTTCTGATTATACACGTGATATTATTGTGAAGAAGTTGTCCGATGAGGATATTGAGGAAGGTAAAATTCTGTATGATAAGAAGGTGAAGGAAGGTAAAAAATAATTTTTTTGGATGTTGTTCTTTTTATCATCACTCGCGAGAATGGCAGACAAACCTTTTAAAATCAGTCAAATTAAATTCCCTAAAATGTGCTGTCTATCACAAGGATAAATACTTACGAGAAACAAAACTGCTAAAGCAATGTGGTATAACGCAGGACTGATACTTGAAGGAGGGGGAATGAGGGGTATATTTACCTGCGGGGTAATAGACGCCCTCATAGAAAACGAAATAGAAATATCAACAATATACGGAGTATCCGCAGGAGCCTGTCATGCAGTAAGCCTGATTACAAAACAGCTCGGCAGAGCCTGGAGAATAACAACCGACTATATAGGTCAGAAAGACTACATGGGACTGCGGTCGCTTGTTACAACCGGAAACTATTTCGGAGAAAACATGCTCTTCAACAGACTTCACACAGAACTTGACCCGCTCGATTACGACGAATACGAAAAATTCATCTCACGCGGAAAATTCTACTCGGTCGTCTCAAACCTCAGAACAGGAAAACCGGAATACCTCACGCAGTCAATGTATGATATGACGCACGGTATGAGAGCAATATGTGCTTCAAGTTCAATGCCGATACTTTCCAAGCGCTGTAAAATAGGAGACGACAAATATCTTGACGGAGCAATGACCGACGCAATTCCGATTCACAGGTCAATAGAAGACGGAAACAAAAAAAATATCCTCGTGCTGACAAGAAACGATGAATACGTGAAACACCTCGACAAAGCTCTGCCGCTTGACTGTCTCTGGTACTGGAGATATCCAAAATTCCTGAAACAGATAGCCAACAGGCACAAAGTCTACAACGCGACGAGGGAGTTCATCAAAGAAGAGGAAAAAGCCGGACGAGCCTTTGTCATCAAACCGCAGAAACCCGTAACCGTTGGCGTCGCTGAAAAAAACAAAACAAAACTGAGAGATTTATACAATCAGGGATACGAACTCGCATCAAAATCCGCGCCCGCTATGATTAAATTCCTCAGCGAGTGAATTATATTAGTCAATTTTTGTGATTTTCGGTGTCTCGCCAAATAATTTTGAATGTCAACAGTATAACAATCTTATTCAGTACTTCACTAATTTTTATTGATAAGTTTTATTTCAACTAACTTTGGGCTTCGCTCCGTTTATCACTCCGCTCAGCGTTGATAGGAATTTATGAGGTTAAGATAGAACCGCAAATCTCACAAGTCTTCGACTTGCTCGGT
>JAUNXW010000155.1:0-1659 GCA_030539595.1 Methanocorpusculum sp.
CGTTCTCACTGAGTGCAAGTCATATGTCATATTGATGGATTGTTTTTGTTTTAAGGTGAGTCTTAAAAAAGTTTCAAGCGAACTCTCCTGTTTGTTATTTTTGTTCGCTGCGGAGTACTCTTGTGTGATATATATGTCTCTTATAATATAAATAAAATAATAAATGCGCTGTTAAGGGATTATTTTTTACGAAATTTTTGGATGAAAGGATTTTTTGTTTTTTGAGGGGTGATGTTTTTTTTTGTTGAGGAGGTCATCAATATGGCATATGACTTGCAGTGAGTGAGAAGGAAATCTGAGCTTTATTTGGGGTTGAATCGGGTGATTTTTCGGTGTGACTAAATCTTGGAGGTATATAATTATTTTTTAATGGGGTGGTGGCTTTTGAGTTTATTTCGTGTAAGTTGGTTTGTTGAGGTGCGGTTTTCGTGGTGTAACGATGTGCGTTCAAAACGCAACACAAGCCCTTCGGCTTGCTCAGCTAAGTGAGTTCACTTCGTTCACTCACCGCAACAGAAAACTTAGACTAAATCTTGTCCAACGGATTCATATAACGATTCGCAAACATTCTGTTTGCTCAGCTGAGAAATCTAAAGGTTTCCCCATTGGACAAACTCTCTTTTACAATATCTCAACCCCCGTAAATTATAAATCAAAACCCTGCCAATGTTTAACACATGTATACCCGACCGACTTGTCCTATTTGCGGGGCGGTTCTCGACCAGATGGATTTTCCAAAACACGGTGTATGTGAACTCTGCGGAAAAGAATATCATTCAAATTATATTTGCCCAAATGGTCACAGAACATGTAATCCATGCAGAACAAAGAATGCATTTGAAGAAGCCAAAAAACTCTGCCTTGAGACAAAATCAAAAAATCCGATAGATATAGCCGAAAAAATAATGAACCTTCCCGATTTCTCAGTATTTGGATGCAGACATTATTTTGTTGTTCCGATGGCTCTTCTTACGGCATTTAAAAACTGCGGAGGGAAAATCAGAAACTTCGAAAGTGTTCTTGATCATATCCTTATAAATACGCAGCTGTATCCGTCTTCGCTTTGCAGAATTGGAGGTATTTGCGGAATTCCAATGTGCTGCGGAGTTTGCATCAGAGAACTTGACGCAAAATATTTCCGCGACGAAAAGGATCTCGTCAAACTCGAAAACGCCCTTTCCGTTCGGTGTATGAGGTCAATTCTGAAATACTACGTAATAGGCAACGAAGGCTGCTGTAAAGACCATATATATGCCTGCCTTTACGAAGGAGCTAAATTCTTAAACGATTACTTCTGGATAGAAGTGGAAATGCCTGAAAAAATCATCTGCAAATATTGGAAGCATAATCCTTATGATAACTGTACTGACTGCCACTTCTACAGAGGTGTAAAGCCCGTCATCTGCGAAGTAGTGGAGAAGAATTAATTTTCAATATAGAATATACTTTTTTATAATCTCAGACTTACCCGATAGAATAATTATATTATCATAAAGAGTCTATTATTTCTAATGGACGAAATTCAAAAGACCGAGATGAGAAATTATGCAATGTCTGCAGGATTTTTAGTCATAGCGGTCTGCTATCTGATAGAATTAATCTGCCCTCTTTCGGGGATGGGGGTTTTTGAGTACGGTCCGGTTCTGGATAAAATAAATC
>JAUNXW010000155.1:1669-3753 GCA_030539595.1 Methanocorpusculum sp.
CATTTTAATCGGAGTTATTCTTATTGTTCTCAGAAAACGTGATTTGACGGCAACCGTTTTCATGACGCTTGGGATGATGACTCTTGTTTTAGCGGCTGACGTAGGGTTAACTCTTGCGCCCGCTGCAATTCTTGGAGCATTTCTTATAATAGTCTCTCTTGTTATTCTTATGACTAAGGATAAGAAGAAGTATCTTCTGTTTATTATTCCTCTGCTTATCGGTTTGAAAACTTTTCTGTATCCGCTGATTGGAACATCAAATCCCGTAATTTATCTGCTGAAGGTGCTGATTGTTTTTGTAACGCTTTACTTTGCGTTTGCCTGCGCCTGTGAAAGAACGGCTCTGCCTTTTTCAAAAATACTTACGGCAGATGTTTCTACAGATTTCAGGTCTGTGGGTTCAGTAATAGGGTATCTGCTTCTTTCGATAAGTTCGGTCTTCTGGTGCACTTATTATTTCTTCGGGGAGGCTGTTTTTGATTTTGAGGGGGCTTTGGCAATTGATATGATGTGCGGGTCGATGATGATTATTGTTGGGGTGCTTCTTGCGATATTCGGTAATATGAGGTTTACACCGATTATGTTTATTTTAATCGGGTTCACAACTCTTGCGGGTTCAATGGTTTTCGGTTCGATGAATATTGTTATCGGAGCTCTGGCTGTTATTCTGGGTATTTTCTGCATCCTGAGAGTGAAGAGGAGAATTCTTCCGGCAGTGATGCTTTTCTTTTTGGGGACTGCATATATTCTTCCGGGAATTTTCGGCGAGTCTGTTTCTCCTGTTTTCGGAGTTGTGAATCTTGTTGTGGCTATGATTTCGCTTTATATTGCGGCGGCTGTGTTTTCTTCGGATTATACTGAGGATAAGCTTCCGCTGTTTTAATTTTTTTTTTCGTGGTGTAACCAAACACACCCACTATCAACTCAAGCCCTTCGCTCTTGCTCCGCTGAGTGAGTTCACTTAAGTTCACTCACAGCAACAGAAAACTTAGACTAAATCTTATCCAACGGATTCACATAACGATTGGACAATCTCAGACAAACAAATTATAATTTCAAACTTACTTAAATATCTGAATCAACCATTTGACTATCATTAAAGTTTTACCTTTACGCAGGTAAAACTTTTTCAAACTGCACGAAACAAAAACACGATAACCCCGTGAATCAAAAACTGAATCAACAATTATGCCTTTAACTTTTGAACCCGTTACAACCCCCGCACAAATTAAAGAGACCGCAAAACTCGCAGAAAAAATCTGGAACGAGCATTTTCCGAAAATCATCGGGCAAGACCAGACTGATTACATGGTTGAAAAATTTCAGTCGGCTCAGGCAATCGCAAATCAGATAGGAAGCGGCTATGAATATTTCCAAATAAAAAAAGAAGGATGTGCCGTCGGATACACCGCAATAGAGAAACAAAACGGTTCTCTTTTTTTGAGCAAATTATATGTAAGAAAACAAAATCGCGGGGAGCACATAGCAACCGAAGCGATAGCCTTTCTTAAAGAAATCTGTGCAGAGAATAATCTTTCAAAAATATGGCTCACGGTAAACCGTAATAATACGAACACGATAGAAATCTACAAACATCTGGGTTTTGAAATTGTGAGAACGCAGGCGGCTGATATCGGATGCGGTTTTGTAATGGATGATTATATTATGGAGATTGTTTTCGATAATAAATGCTGAAATTTATAAACAGTCATAATTCAAAACACCCCCCCACCGTAACAAATCAACTCACACAAAGTAAAAAAAATTAAATCCCGCTCCTTTCCAGCTCCTGAGCAATTCTTGCAGACAATCCCTTATCTCCTTCTTTATTTGCCAAATCCTCCGCAAATGAAAAATCCATAATAGCCCCTTCTATCTCCCCGCGCTCAACCCTAAGCAGCCCCCTGCCCAGATAAGAAAGAGAAATCCAATACCTGTTTTCATTCTCGGAAGCCTCCGAGATAATTTTTGAAAAATCAGCGAGAGCCTCAGAACTTTTCTTCTCACTCAGCAAAAGCTCAGCCCGGCAGCACCTGATAACAGCAGACTGCGGGCAAATCTCAAGAGCCTTTGAATACTCATCA
>JAUNXW010000018.1 GCA_030539595.1 Methanocorpusculum sp.
CACTGCCAACTATATATAAAATAAAACACAACAGTAAACGCAACGGTGTTTTAGAATGAATCGGAAAAAAACAATTATCATTTTATTTGTGATTGTGGTTCTCGCTCTCCTAATATTTTTCTCGGTGACTCCTTTTATTCACGAAATATCACGCGGAGACGCCCCTATATTTACGGTTCAGGGAAAGACAACAATATATGATTTGGATGAACTGCCCGCAGATAACTTCTATGCAAAAAATAATTATCCGTATCGTGCTTATGAAATAATCTCGTTTGACAATCCTATACCTGAGCGTCTTGATGAAATAATTCTGCCCGTTACAATTTACGGCAAAAATTACAACCTCATTCTCTCAATAGAAGATACGGGATACACCGAACTTCTTGAAGACGGAACGTGGGGCTCTGTTAAGGGAATTGTTGACAATTATAGAGGAACTATTGAAGGGATGGAAGATTCCAAAGTATTAATCACTGTTGGCAGAAACAATTCTCTTATGGGTATTATACAATATCCGGGAGAATACATAGGAATATCATCATCAATAGGAATATATACACCGCCAAATGACCAGATAAACGGCTCGGTTCTTTCGCATGTATTTTCACAAAAAGATCAGATGACAGAGAGCCTTTTGTATAATATAGCCGCAACTGTTTGCTGTATGTTTGTTCCTCAGCCGACAACATACTTTACGGCTGAGCCTGTAAACGAAGTTGAAGATGGTATATCTCCGTTTGTTTTAACAGAAGAAGATTTCAAAAAACATCCTGTGTTTAATGACTGTCTTAAAGACGGCGTTGTAATGATTAATATTTATGCCCCGAATCAGATGCTGAAACCATTGGGAACAATTGATGAAAACGAATACTACGAGATAACAAAGAACTACGGCGTTTATCTGTTCTGGAACGATACAATCTACAGAATTATGAGAGGACCAATTAGATAATTAAGAAATTTCTATTCTTTTTTTTGTATTATTACTTACATCTTAAACGGTTCTGCTTTGGGTGATGGAACAGACTGAATAATTCTCAATAACTGCGCAGTGTCGGCTACATCTGTATTGTAATATTTGCCGTCTGCGGACTGCATTTTCAGTTGCTTACAATTTGTAAGCAACTCAGAACCTTCTTCATTCAGTCTTTTTTTCAGAACTGCCCAATATGTACTTGCATTTCTTTGTGTGGGCTGTTCAGTCAAAACACCCACAACGTCAACAATAGAAAAATACCAATCCTCTTTTTCTTCGTCCCAAGCGGTTCGTATTTTTTTATTTTCAAATAATTGTATTGATGTATCCTCACTCATTAAATGAATAATTGGGGATACTGATATATAAAATTCTCTTCGTGATTTCCAAGTTGACTACATTTTGCAGTCAACTGCTCAAACTAATCTTATGAGTTTGCCCAATAGTGATGTACCCGGCGCTAAAAAAATCATCGAGAAAACTTTGCCCGACAGATTTTTTTCAAAATTGGATATGACATTCATATTGACGGAAATTGACCAATCATATTATAACAGATTTCAGTCAATTATTATCCATGCCAAAAATAAAATTTGCATTGGTTTGTATATTGATAATTGCCGTTCTGATATTTTCCGCTCCTGTATTTGCAGAAACCCCCACATTTCCCCCTACACCTACATCAACACCCACAAAATCTCCCGTCCCGCTTTCGGGAACAATAACAATCAATGAAATTCCAGATGTTTACGAAAACAGTCTTGAATGCATATTTTCAGGAACAAGCACATACCCTGCTGGAACTGTTCTGAAATACATTATTCAAAATAATACATCTGGTTATTCATCAAAAGAAAGATACACCACAGCCGATGAAAACGGTTATTGGGAAATCAGTATCAATTCGGCAAACCTTGAAAACGGCGAATCTCTATTTCTAATCAGCGACTTAAACGAAGATGAAATTTTCAGCAAAACCTTTCTTGTTCAAAGACCGGCAACATCCACATCAACTCTACCTCCATTAACTCCAACACCTGCTCAGACACATTCAGCAGTCCCCACCACCACTCCTCAGAAATCAGGAGGAGAAGTCTCTGAAATATTTTATCTCTTTCTGAAATTTTTACCGATTGTCTGTATTGCCGTAATAGTAATTCTCGGATACATGAGAATAGGATGTTCCCGCGAACCCGAATCAAAACCCATGCAAATCTTAGCCTACATCAAAAAATATCCCGGAAGCCTTGAAAGCGACATTGTAAAAGGAACTGAATACTCACGAGGCTCAACCGTTTACAACCTCAACAAACTTCTCAAAGAAAATCTGATAACTGCTGAAAACTATCACAAAACTATCCGATACTACCCTGCAGACACCAAAAATAAAATGAAGAAAACTGTTGACGCTATTTTGTCAAGAGAAAAGACCGCGTTGATATTCAACACAATTAAGGAAAATCCGCAGTCCACTCTCGCGGAAATTTCAAAAAAGACTTCTCTTACAAGAGCTGCTGTAAGATGGCATCTGATTCAATTCAAAAATGACGGCGTTGTAATTTCGCAAAAAGACGGAAAAGAGATTCATTATTCGGTTTCCAAAGAGGTTAACTTCAAATGATGCAACTTTTTGCTCAATGTGTTTATAATTTCTTGAGGTAAATGAAATATATGGCAGTTAAAAAAAGATACCTGATACCAAGTATAATTGCGCTCGCAGCTCTGATAATAATAATTCTGTTGTTCACGCTTCCTGTAAATTTGCCTGACGACAGAGATTATCCTATATTTACTCTTGCAGATAAAACAGAAATTTACGCTGTAAATATCAAACAGCAGTCTGAAGGAGATTCATTTATACAATCGCTGAATATTCCTTACGGGGTGCGTTCATTTGATGTCGTATTTTTTGATGAACCCATTTTAAACCGTTCAAAAAAAATTAGTCTGCCGATTACTTTTTACGGAAAAGAATACACCGCAGAACTTACGCGGATAATGGACAGACCGAACGGAAATTATTCAGAGGACAGTGTTGAGGTTTACGGTGCAAAATCAACCGGTATCGATGAAAACGGCAATGTATTCACAGAATACATAGATATAGTTTCATATTCCGGATACATTAAAGGGCTTGATAATTCGATTATGATTGTCACCGCGGGAGAAGGGAATGATTTTATCGGCTCAATTCAATTTGACGGAAAATATATTTCAATTACAACCGCAGGCGAAACAGAAGACGGTAAGTATGCTGAAATTGTTTATTGTGAAAATAATAATCTTCAGCCTTCATACGGAGATATGATTCTGATAACGTTATTGTCTAAAAAATACGGACCTGAGATGTAAAAATGAAGAAGCTGATTATTATAATTCTGCTGGCGGTTATTTTATTAACCGCAGGCTGTATTGATACGAATCAAAGAAATTCATATGAATCCGAGATGTATGTTGTTGATGTGTCAGACTGGATAACTGCCGAAAACGCTTATCAGAAATGGAATCTGCCGGAAGAAAAAATTCGTGCTGTCGCTGATGGTTACGAGAAGAAAATCGGAAAACCCGATGAAAACGGATATTACAGAGTTGATTCAGCAGAAATTGAGAAACTCTGCGGGCTTAATGAATCTCAAACCGAAGAATATGTAATATCGGTTGCGTGCTATCCTTATCCGACAACACATCAGATAGGAGTTCTCAGAATTGAAAGCGTTCGTTCAATAGAAAATATCTCAGCGCCTTTAGTTTACTGGAACAATTTACTTGGATGGAATTTATCAAACGATGAGGTCTCGGAAATCATAGCGTCGCTTAAAACAGAATTTGAAAAATACTACGGCCCTTCAGTTTATTCTCCCGATAGATACTTCTACACCGTGAGCGAAAGAGTGTTTGTTTACCGTGTCGGTGTTTTGGCAAATCTTGATTCTGATTCCATGACGGAATTTTACAATAATCACCGCTTAGAACTTGAAGAAAGCCGCTGGTCACCTGTTACCGAAAACACAGAAATTCTGAAAGAGTGGGGGAGTGTTCAAAACTCAAGTAAAATTTATTTGTGGCAGGAGTCTGGCGGGTTACCTTACAAAAAAATTGAAGATGAGCTTGATGAATTCGGACTTGAATATTGGTATCCGCTGAAAATTTATCCTGACGGAAATATCTACTGTTCTGTTTACAAACTTGAGACCGCGAAAAATTTGAAAGATGAGGACTGGGATAAAATCTACAAGGTGTTTTCTGAGTCCGCTGAGTCTCTCGGAATCTATAATCTTCCTGTGAAATTTATTTCTTATCCGTATAATTTTCAGGGAATAATGCCCACCCCCACACCTATACCCGACGGCGAAATAAAATAAATCAATAAAAATCAGCGAACTACTGTAAACCTTTTATATCTCTCACCGCCTATAGAAAAGCATGGTAAAAGCTTTATCAGTATTTGCCGCAGTCATGGCAATAGCATTCGTTTCCGTCTTCATCTTCGCGGGAATTTACGGCTCGGCTTATGCGGGAACAATATCCGACATCAAAATAAATGAAATTCAGAATAAATTCGACGTTAAGTATTCCGTAATCGAAGACTACTACGGAAACCCCTTAGCCGTAGTAAAAATAGAAGAAGGGCTCTATCTTGACGCAAAAGAATTCGCAGACAACTTCAAAAACGGAGGAACATACATAACAGCCTACGAAGTTGAAAACGGAAAAGCCGTTAACCAGAGCACACTCGTAATAACATTCACAGGCTCGGGAAACAAACTTGAAAAACTGATGAAATCAATCCCCGCAATAAAAACAAATGCCCAAACAGATTAAAGACCCCGTTCACGGCTACATCGAAGTAAAATCGGAAATACTTCCACTGCTTGACTCGGAAAAACTCCAGAGGCTGCATCACATAAGACAGCTCGGCTTCATCTATCTGGTCTATCCGGGAGCAAATCACACAAGATACGAACACTCTCTTGGGGCAATGCATTTAGCATCGCTTCTGTGCAGAAACCTTGAACTTTCCCGCGATGAAAGCCTGCTCGTTGAATCCGCCGCACTTTTGCATGACATAGGACACGGACCATATTCGCACACGAGTGAAAGGCTCTGTAAGGAATTTCATGAATTTTCGCACGATGAAATTCTGCCGCATCTATCTGACGACGAGATAGCGCCTGTTCTCGAAGAGAACGGAACAGACCCAAAAGAGATTTCTGAAATTGTCAGCGGTCATCACAGACTTGCATCAATAATTCACGGAGATTTGGATGTCGACAGAATGGATTATCTTCTGCGCGACGCTCATTACACGGGAGTTCCTTACGGAACTTTTGACGCGGGAAGATTAATCCAGTCGCTTGTTTTTACGAAATTCGGGCTTGCTGTAAAAGAAAACGGAATTTCTGCGGCTGAGTCGCTTTTGATTGCGAGAACTTTGATGGGGCCTTCGGTTTATCATCACCACGTCAGCAGAATTGCTGAGGAGATGTTTATGATTGCGGGCAGAAATCATGTTGATTCAAGTTCTGTTGACCGCTTCATGAAAATGGATGACGTCCAGGCAACGGCTGAGCTGATGAATTCATCTTCTCAGATTTCAAGGAAAATGATTAACGGAATTAGAACACGCCGTCTTTATAAGAGAGCGGTTTATGCGGGTTCGGATTCGGTTGATGCGGCAAGAATGGCGTCTTTATCTAAGGATGCGAAAGAGAGACTGCGCCGTGCGATAATTGAGACCGCAGGAGTTTTGGAAAATGATGTCATTTTGGATATTCCTCCGCTTCGTAAGGAGATGAAGATGCAGGTTCAGGTGAAAAATCATCATGATTTAATTCCGCTCGATGAGATTTTTCCGCTGATGTCTACGATGAATGAGGCAAGACACGGTCAATGGATGATAGGTGTTTACTGCCCGAAAGAACTTCGTGAAAGGGTGTCGGCGGCTGCGGTTGAGGTGCTGAACGTCCGCAGGGCTACAAAGCAGACGGGGCTTGAGATTTATTAAATGTGTACATACTGTAGCAGAAACTTAGTCTAAAAAACACCGCGTAACTCCTATTAAAAAAATTATAACCAGCTTCCGGCCTCAACAAGTCCCTCTTCTTCAAGCATAACCAGCTGTTCTGCTGCGTCACCATTTCCCTGAGCATATGATGCTTTAAGCAGTTCAATTCCTTTTCTTACATCTTTTTTAACTCCACAGCCCTGAATATACAGCAGACCCAAACCGAATTGTCCTTTGTCGAACCCTTTATCTGCCGATTTCTGATACCATATTGCCGCATCGATGTAGTTTTCATCTCCCTCGAATTTGTCTCCGAGCATGCACTCTGCATAAGCGTCTCCGCTGTTTGCCATGGTCTCGATTTCTTCCTGCGAAAAATCACAATATCTGCGCCATAATTTTTGTTTGGCTTTACTGTCTCCGCTTTTGACTTGTTCTCTGAGTTCGTCCATTGATTCTTTTTTCCCGAATAATCCCATTTTATTTCCTCAGTCAGCAATACATAAGATATTATTGTTATTAAATCCTCTGTCACAAAAAGTGACGGAAAGAGCCTGACAAAAAACATTGGGCAAAGATTTTTAAAAATCTGCGGTATGTTTTTTTATCCATAGATTAAATAAATATTATCTCTTAAACGTCAGGCAGTGAATATGAAAAAAATAGTCGTCGCAGTTACCGGAGCTTCGGGAACTCTTTACGCAAAAAGGCTTCTTGAGGCAATTCCCAAAGAAATCGAGGTGTATCTGATAATCTCTGAACTCGGGCGCAAGGTTGCCGAAATAGAAGGAGTAAACCTAAGCGGCTACTCTGTTCACTTGGAAGAAAACAGCGACCTCGAAGCAGAAATTGCCAGCGGCTCATTTTTATTCGACGCAATGATAATAGTTCCGTGCAGTATGAAAAGTCTCGCGCAGATAGCAAACGGATTTTCCGACACACTCATCTCAAGAGCCGCCGACGTCTGTCTGAAAGAAAGAAGACCGTTGATACTTGTCCCAAGAGAAACTCCTTACTCGCGGGTTCATCTCGTAAATATGTTAGCCGCACACGACGCGGGCGCTGTAATTTTACCAGCCTCTCCGCCGCTTTACACAAACCCGAAGACAATCGATGAACTCGCCGACATGATAGCCGCAAGAATACTCGACCACTGCAAAATTGAGCACAATACAGCAAAACGATGGAAGGAAATATGAGAGAATTTATTTCTAAAATGAAGGAGGCGGGTCTCGTAGAAGTCCATAAAGAGCCAGTCTCGGCAGAAAACGAAGCGGCTAAATTAGCATTCGCTTCTAACAGGATGATTGAATTTGAAAATCTTAATGGTCACAAATGTGTGATGAACACAATTGTTGACCGCAGGTCTCTTTCAATCGCTTTGGGAATTCCAGAAGACGAAATCGTAAAAAGACTTGCCAAAGCCAACTACTCTGGAAAAACAGTTTCCGCAGGCGAACTGAAATTTGAAAAAGCCGACCTCTCAAAAATCCCAATCCTCAAACACTTTCCAAAAGACGGCGGAAAATACATCACAACAGGAATAGTGTTTTCCGAATTCGGCGGAATCACCAACGCATCAATTCACAGGCTCATGGTTTTGGATAACAGTCATCTTGTCGGAAGAATCGTTGAAGGACGTCACACAGACAAAATGATGAAAGCCGCCTTCGCCAAAGGCGAAAAACTCCCAATAGCAATCGTTATCGGAACTAATCCTGCGGTAACGTTTGCCGCGTGTACGAGAGTTCCCGAATCCTGCGAGATGAAGTATGCGGCTGAAATTTTGGGGCACGACCTTGAACTTTTCAAATGCCCGAACGGGATTTATGTCCCCGACGCAGAAATAGTTCTCTACGGTTTTATCACAAACGAGGTTCACGATGAAGGACCTTTCGTAGATATTTCGGGAACATATGATCCCGTGCGTAAACAGCCGGTAATAGAACTTCTCGGAATGTGCCTCAAAGAAGATTTCATTTATCACGCGCTTGTTCCCTCGGGCGCTGAACACAAAATGCTGATGGGCGCTCCGTATGAACCGAGAATCTATCAGGCAGTCTCAGGCGTTACAAACGTTCGTGATGTAGTCCTCACAAAAGGAGGCGCGGGTTATTTCCACGCGATTGTAAAAATCAAAAAGATGACCGAAGGCGACGGCAAAAATGCCGTCATGGCGGCTTTTTCGGCTCACACGTCGCTTAAACACGTTGTAATCGTCGATGAAGACATTGATATAAACAATCCTGAGGATGTGGAGTTTGCCATAGCCACAAGAGTTCGCGCAGATACAGACGTCACAATAATTTCGGGTGTTCGCGGTTCTTCTCTTGACCCGTGCAGAATTGCAGACGGGCTCAACGTAAAAGCAGGCGTTGATGCCACAATCCCGTTAGGTCGAGAAGATGAATTTATACGGGCTGAGTTGGATACTTAATAGTAAGGAGTGAACATGGAATTAGATACATACGACAAAGCAGTACTTAACGGAGAATACGGCGAGACCAAACAAAAAATGATGGAGGTTTTAGTCTCGCTCGGTAAAATCTACGACGCAGAGCGCTTAATTGAAGTCAAAAGCGTTCAGGTCTCGGGAGCTTCATACAAAACAGTAGGCGAAGAAGGCCTTTCCTGGGTTAATTCGCTCAGCGGAAAAGTTGTAGTCCCGTCCTTCTTAAATCCTATAGGAATGCCAAGATTAGACTGGGAAAGTCTTGATATCCCATCGGATTTTGCAAAGAAACAGCTTGAACTTACCTCAGCTTACGCAAAACTCGGAATCAAACTTACGTGCACCTGCACGCCTTATTATTATCAGATTGTTGAGCGCGGAGACCATTTGGCATGGTCTGAGTCTTCTGCGGTTGTTTATGCAAACTCTGTTCTCGGAGCAAGAACAAACCGCGAAGGAGGACCTTCGGCACTTGCATCAGCACTCACGGGAAAAACCCCCGAATACGGCCTGCACATTGTAAAGAACAGACTGCCTCAGATAGAATTTCATATTGATAATCCCGAAGCCGCTAAATCATGGACTAACGCCCACTACGGAGCGCTCGGGATTGTCGCAGGCGCAATTGCGGGAAACAAAATTCCTCTCTTTACAGGAATCAGACCGAACAGAGACATGCTAAAAAGTATGGGAGCTGCAATGGCTGCTTCGGGTGCGGTTGCTTTATTCCACGTGAACGAGATTACTCCCGAAACGCGCTTCCCGTTCTTCAAGAAACATATCGAGGAGGACAAGCGAGAAACTGTAATTATCGAGGTGGCGGAAATTGATGAACTGTTCAGCGAGCTTGAGCCAGATGCAGTTGCCGTAGGCTGCCCGCATCTTTCAAAGGAGGAACTTGAATCCCTTGCGTCGCTTCTTGACGGAAGAAAAGTTGTTATGCCGTTTTATGTTTTCGCGGCTGAGGAACTCAAGCGCGGAAACGAGGCTCTCTACAGTAAAATCTTAAAGAGCGGCGCAAAAATAGTTCCCGATACCTGTATGGTGGTTTCACCGCTTGCAGACCATAAGGGATGTATTATGACAAATTCGGGAAAGGCTTTCACTTATCTTCCGAGTATGTGCGGTTCGATTCCGCGTCTTGGAACTTTGGAAGAATGCGTTAAGGTTGGGTGCGGTGAAAAATGAGTCTCCTTTCAAAAATATCTCCGTTTGAAAAGCGCGATTTGTTCATTGCGTGGTTTGTTTTGGGGGTTGCGTTTACAATTGCTCTCGGCGGTCTCAGAATCGGAGCGGATATGTCTTCGATTACGTGGCAGAAGGTTCTTCTGACTTTTGTAATTGCTCTTGTGACCGTCGGCGTTTCGTTTGTTTTTCATGAGATGGCTCATAAGTTTACGGCAATCAAATTCGGCTACTGGGCTGAATTCAGAAAGAGCACTTCGATGCTTTTGATTTCTCTGGCTGTTGCGGTTATTACCGGATTTGTTTTTGCAGCTCCGGGTGCTACTATGATTAATACTGCGGGGCGCGAGATGACGAAGAAAGAGAGCGGAGTTATTTCTGTTGCGGGTCCTCTTACAAATATTGTTTTGGTGATTCCGTTTGTTATTCTGATGATTGTCGGAATTGTTCTCGGAGGGGCTGAGCCTCTTGCGGGAGGTTATCTGATTAATGTTTTCAGTCTTCCCGGATTTTTGTTTTATGCGGGTCTGACGGGTTTCAGCGTTAATGCAATGCTTGCTTTCTTCAATATGATTCCGGCAGGACCTCTTGACGGTAAAAAAATTCTCAGATGGAGTCCGATGATTTTTATTGTTGTTCTTGTCGCAGCTCTTCTTCTGGTGTTTTTGTCGGTTCAGCCGAATGTGATTATCAGTCTGTTTGTCTGATTTATCACGATTTTTGTCACGTTTTGTGACAAACATATTATATTCTTTTACGTGTAATTATATGCGGTCTGAGAATATTGATTTTGTAATGTGTCCTGCTGTATTTATTGCGGGCGCGGGATATGGGTTCTGATGAATTTATATCTTCGGGCTCGGTATTTTTTTTTGAGATTGAATTTGTAAAAATTATAAGCACTCAGAACTTGATGAACAATGCGAGAGGAGGGATTCGAACCCGCGAACTTCTACAAGAACAGATCTTGAGTCAGTCTCCGTTGGCCACTTGGATACTCTCGCACAAAAATGCGATAATTATTTTGTGATGTACGATAATGAAGTTGTCGTTTGAGTTTGGTTAGATAAATCGTTATGTGAATCCGTTGGATAAGATTTAGTCTAAGTTTTCTGTTGCTGTGAGTTAACTAAGTGAACTCACTTCGCAAATCATTGATTCGCAAACATTTTGTTTGCTCGACTGATAAACCTAAAGGTTTCCGTCTTAGCGTGGCAAGACAGAAGGGCTTGCGTTGGTTTTTGAACTCATTTCGTGGTGTAACGAAAAGCGCCCAAGGACAAATATAAAAACAACTCGAATTTGTTTAAATATTAGATTACATTATTGAACAACCGCATCTTAATTTCCGAAAAAATAACATGGGTTCTGAACCATGAGCCCATACCCCTACATCTGTATAAATATTTTTGTTGCCAGCGAACAAATTAATCCGTCGACATCGCTTCGACCGGATTAAGATTTGCCGCCTTCCACGCAGGATAAAGTCCTGAAATTAAACAAACGATAAGTCCCACAATAATTCCTATCGGAACATACATCAGAACGCTCACAGAAAGCATTGCCTCAGCCGATCCAATCATTAGAAGCAGGAACAACGGTGTAACAACACACGCAAGAACAACCCCTATAAGCGAACCGATTAAACCTATGAGCCCGGCTTCATAAAGGAACATCTGAAGAATCTGACTTCTGAATGTACCTATACTTCTTAGAATACCGACCTCACGGGTTCTCTCCTTAACGCTCATCAGCATAACATTCATAATTGCAACCGCCGCAACAAGCAGTGAAATTCCCGAAATCACCGTTGTAAAAATTGACGACATCGACATAATTTCATCAAACATATCCATAATCTCGTATGAGTTCAGAATCATAACCGTATTGTCCGAATCCTTATCGGCTTTACCGTTCATCTTCTTCTCAATAGCGGCATCCATTGCGGAAAGCTCTGTAGGGTTATATGCTTTTACAATAATCTCATTGTAAAGCCCGTGATTGTTTCCGACAACCGCGGTATACCACTCGATGCTTCCGACAATTCCGGTATCAGTACTCACAGCAAAACTCATCATACCGGTATTTTCCATAATACCGACAACTCTGCAGTTAATCTCTTCACCGCCTGCGCCGAGCATGGAAATACGGCTTCCTATTCTTAACTCATTATCCTCTGCGAATTTCTCGCCGACGATGACATTCGTCGCTCCTTTCGGTAAAGTCCCGCTTAAAATTTTTACAACGCTTTCAATATCTTTCGTCTCAATTCCGTAAATTGTAGCGCTCGCTCTGTCTTTACCTATTGTCACCATCTTAGATGACGTATATAGCGGAATAATGTCATACCCTTTGGAAACGGAAGAGACCGCGGATTTTACATTTCTGATATCCTTTTCCGAAAAACCAGTACAGACCTCACCGTCAACAACTTTTTCACCAATTGGATAAAGAGTCAGAGTATCTGCGGTGTCGGAAATCATCTTGTTCATCTCGTCGTTGAACCCGCCGCTGACCATTCCCATTGCGCAGATGGCAAACACACCTATAACAATTCCTATCATTGATAGGATTGTCCTGAATTTATTCAGGCGAAGGTTTCTCAAAGCCAGTGCGACAATCATCGGCGAATAAACCTTCTGCCAGAGAGATTTCTTTTTCTCACTCATCAACAATCACCCCATCGCGAATTACAATTGTTCTGTCCGCATATTTCGCGGTCTCAGGATTGTGTGTAACCATCACAACCGTCCTGCCTTGTGCATGAAGACCGCTGATGAGTTCCATAATCTGTGTGCTCATCTTTGAATCAAGGTTTCCCGTCGGTTCATCGCACAAAAGAAATGCGGGGTCATTGGCAAGAGCTCTTGCAATGGAAACCCTCTGCTGCTGACCTCCCGATAACTCATACGGAGTGTGCTGCATTCTGTCTCTTGTGAATCCGACCATCTCCAAAAGTTTGGTAACACGTTCTGAGTGGTCTCCCGTTCCGAGTTTTAGAATCAACGGATACTCAACGTTTTCATAGGCTGTCAGGAGACTTATTAAATTGAATTTCTGGAAGATGAATCCGATGTTGTCGCGTCTGTGAAGAGTGAGTTCGTCGTCGGTCATTTCTTTTGTAGACTTGCCGTTGATTTTAATGACACCGGACGTTGGAACATCAAGGCAGCCAATCATATTCATCAGGGTTGATTTTCCCGAACCCGACGGTCCCATGATTGCAACGAACTCGCCTTTTTTTACTGAGAAATTAACGTGGTTGAGGGCATAGACGTCACCCGCAGGCATCGGATAAATTTTTGTGACGTCGGTCAGCTCCACCACAGGAGCTTCATCCATTTTTATTTCCTTGCAAATATTTTTCCTTTCTTCCAGGCAATGAATCCGCACGCGAGAACCGCGAGAATTACTATGACTACAATAATCGTTGCGGCGGTTGAATTAGAACCCGAAGCCTGCGTGTTTGTTGAGACTGTGTCTGAAAGGGTGACTTTTTCTTTCTGTGTGAAAACGTTTCCGTTGATATCTTTGTAGTTGAATACAACAGTTACAGAATTGTTTTCTGGATTTTTGAATGTGACTTCAAATTCGGAAAGTCCGTCTGTATCAAGCGAGCCGACAACAAATGAGGGATATGTTCCTGTTTTTACAGCGCCTTCGGTTGTTACAACAAGTCCCTTGGCTGTTGTAAGTCCGGCGTTGTTAACGTCTCCTGTAATTGTGTAGAATTTTTCTCCATTCTTTATCTCAACGTTGTTTACGACAAGTTCAGCGCCTGTTTTTGAAATTCCTGCTTCAAGAGGAAGTATAAGGGATTCTGTGTGCCAGTTTGCACCGTTTCTGTAGGTGACGTCAATTACTACTTCTTCGGATTCGTCGGTTGTGATTATTGTAAGTGAACCGTTTCCGACTGCCCCTGCGTTGATTGTTCCAATATATGAAAATCCTTCGCGCGCGGAAACTCCGTCGCCCGAGGCTGATATTGAGACAGCTTCAATGGTATTAATTCTCTGATTGCCTATTGAAAATGAAACAGTGTTGGTTGTATCGGGTTCAAAATAATCAGGGCGACTTGTGACTGAGATTAACGGCTCTACGTCGTCAACAATAACCGCAAACGGATATTTCAAGTATGTGTAATAATAACTTGTGTATGCGTCGTAATTGAAATCAACATATAATACAGGATAAAACGTCCCTGTTTTGCTTTTTGCAGTTATTGGAAGGGATATATCTATTGTGTCTCCAGCCCCAACTCCGCCAATTGGATTACGATATAAAGTTTCAATAGAGTCGATACCATCAGAATCTTTTATAAGAACTCTGTCAATCGGTAAAAAATTAGTTCCTGTATTTTTTAATGTGAATGTTACTATTCCTGATTCGCCAGGCATAAGAGATTTGGGATATATTTCAAAATTTTCAACGGCGTATGATGGTGATGTTGCTGTAATGTAATACGGTACATATTGATTTGACAACTCTTCAGCAGATACCAATCCTGTGAACGTTATTAGAATTGCAAGTGTGAGCAATACTAAGCAGAATGCACGATTTATAATTTTTTTCATATAATCATTTCCTTTGATTAATTCTGTTTATATGTGGATATTGAGCGGATAAATAGTTTCCATTGTTCATAAATGAACAGTAGTTTGTTCGACTATAAAAAAATCAGTTGAATAAAATTTTGATGATTAAATTGTTGGTCTTTTAAATTATGTTGTGAGACACCAAAAAACACGAAATCAATACTAAAACACGAAAGGAGATTGATTTTGTTGAATGCTGACTTAGGTTCATTAATACACACGAACACACTAAACTTTTTCCAAAAAAAACACTAAAGTTTGAGTGTAAATTTATTCAGACTAACTTTGACGAAATAAATCCGCACTCACTCTTTTGTGTATTTAGTTTGATTTTACTGGTTTTCAGTGTCTCGCTAAATAATGAACAAGAACGGCGAAAAAAAATAAGAGTTTATTTTCTTCTTATCGCAAGAAGAACACAACCAAGCCCGGCAATTAATCCTGCTGCGCACAAGGGACTTGCCGTCGCTGTTGCTGTCGGCTGAACCGAAGAAGTTGCCGTCTGTGCAGGCGCGGTTACAGTTACGAGAGGTTCAGCGGTTGCGGTCGGGACAACTATTGTCTCATCAGCCTTCGCTGAGCCTTTTTCGTAGACTATAGCGAACGGTGAGAACTCTGTTGTTACAGCTTCGTAGTAGACTGTGCCGTCTTTTACTGTATACATTGTCGGGAGCTTAGTCCAGAGACCTTTGGCGTCACAGTGATATAAACAGATATCTGCGGGTGTGTATCCTGCTTTTTCTATTTCCGCTACGGTGAGCTTGAACTGAACAGATGATTCTTTACCAGACGGGTAGTTGGGAATATTAATCTCAAATATCTTGACTGTCTCTTTTCCTTTCGGTGCGGGGGTGTCGGATTCTGCGATTAAGGCAACCGAGCCGCTGACGCCTGCGGGAAGGTCAACAGAGGTAACCGTCGGGCTTGAGCCGAAGCTGACTGTTCCGCCGTTGGTGACAGAGCGGTCATATTCTTTGTAGTTGCCTGAGCCTGTATCAGTTCCTCCTCCGCTGCGTGACGGTGAAGGCGGGTTGACAGGTTGTGTGATTGTGAAGTTGCCTGCGTTGACGTAGTCTGCCGCATGGTAGTTATTGCCTCTGGTTACGTTGACACGGACAATGTATTCACCTACTGCGCTGACGTTTTCTTCATCGTTGTATGTTACGTTGGTAATGTCGCCCATCCCGCTGTATTTTGCACTGACGACGGTTGTGAGGTTTGCTCCGTTGTAAACCGCTGAGGTTGGTGTCAGGGTGAAGTCCGATTCGCTTGGAACAACTTTGTTTATTGTCAGTGTTCCGATTGTAATGTCCGTTTCTGTCGCGTTGTAGTTCGTTCCGTCTGCAATGCTTACATTTACCTGATATGCGGTTGCATTTATCGGGACTGTGTCGCCGTTAGCACCTTTGTATTTGACTGTGATTTCACCAAGTCCGTTTACACTTGTGTTGGCTTTAACAGATACAGGCTGTGCTTCTCCTGTGAAGTTGACAGACGACGGAATTGTATAGTTCAAATCAGTCAGGACGGGTGTCTTTTTGTTTATGATTATGTTGCCAACGTAGATTTCAGCTGCACTGTAGTTGCTGCCGGCAGCTATTGATGCGTTGACTTTGTATGTTCCTGCGTTTTTAGGTTCGGTTGTCAGTCCGTTGTATTTGACTGTGATTCCACCAAGTCCGAAGGTACCGGATGCATTTGTTATGCTGACGTTGTGTTCTGCACCGTCATAGGTGTAAGTCGTTGGAAGTGCAGGA
>JAUNXW010000019.1 GCA_030539595.1 Methanocorpusculum sp.
AAGAAACGGGAACAAATAAAATTGTAGGATATCTGATGGGAGGAATTCATTCGGACGATGAGAATACCGGCAAACTGATAAGAATTGGTGTCACAGACGGTTATCAGAGAATAGGCTGCGGTGCAAAACTTACCTCGGCACTTTTTGATGAGATGAAGAAGTCGGGTGTAAAAAAAGTTCATCTGACGGTTGCGGAAGATAATTTTCCTGCAATTTCATTTTACAAAAAAATAGGATTTGCCGAAAAGAAACGCGTTGAAAAATATTTCTACCCGAATGTTCCCAGACTGATTTTTGAAAAAGAGATTTAATCTTTTTTCTTAAGCTCTTCAATATCTTTTTTGAGTTTTGAGATTTCGCGAATCTCTTCACGGTGATAAGCAACGATCATGTCGCTAATCAGCCCCATCATAAATACAAGGATACCAGTGACGATTAAAAGCATCACAAGAATTGTCAGAGGCAGGTGTTCAATTCCCGCAAACCATTCGATGACGACGTAAATTCCGAGAATAAAACCTATTATACCAAGAATCATTCCGATTATGCTGAAATGGAACAGCGGATTGTTCATCTTGCCGTATTTATTAATAGCACGGATAATTTTCCAGCCGTCTCTGACCGGTCTCAATTTAGTGGGGCTTCCCGGACGTTTTTTATAATATGTCGGGACGACCTCAAATCTCAAGTCGCGGTGAACAATTTCCGAACTGATTTCAGTTTCAATCTCAAATCCACCTTCCGATAAATGCATCTCCTCAAGAGATTTTTTTGTAAAAGCACGGTAACCTGAAAGAATATCCGTCATATAAACACCGTGAGCCCATTTGAACATGGTGTTCATAACGTAGTTGCCGAATCTGTTAAAAGATGTCAGAGCACCTTTTTCAAATTCATCGCGACGGTTTCCTATTACATGGTCTGCTCTGCCCGAAACAAGAGGCTCAAGCATAGCGTCGGCATATTCTGGAGGATTTGTTCCGTCGCCGTCAAGCATCAGAACATAAGGCTCGGTAATTTTTGAAAATGCTTCAATCATAGCCGCACCTTTACCTTTTTTTGACTGAACCAGAATTTTTGCACCGAGTTCTTCGGCAATTTTTACAGTGTCGTCTGTTGAGTGACCGTCGACAACCAAAATATTGTTGTATCCGAGAGTATGAAACTCCTGAATTATTCCGCCGATTGTCGCCATTTCGTTGAGTGTCGGAATCAGCACACAAACGTCGTCTTTATTGAAATCGGTCATTACTTATTCTGAATCTGGTAAAGCATTCTTCCCTGCAGACCGTAGTATTTGGAATATCCTATGGAGTCGCGCTGGTCGATTCCCGTATCCGTATCAAACGATACAAGGTTCTGTGAGTAAAGCGCAAACGGTGAAGAACGTCCCATAATGTGAAGTCCGCCTTTGAAAAGCTGAACGTCAACAGTTCCCGTAACGCGTTCCTGGGTTTTGTCGATGAATGCCTCAAGGTCGTGATAGAGCGGTTCATGAACAAGTCCCATATAAGCAAGTTCAGCCCACTGATCATCTACCGTGCGCTTGAACTTAAGTTCGAATCTTGAGAGAACAAGTTTTTCTAAGTCTTCGTGTGCGGCAATTAAAACAGTTGCCGCAGGGTGTTCATAGTTTTCTCTTGCCTTCAGCCCTAAGACACGATCTTCAACCATATCGTTTCTGCCAACAGAATGCTTTCCCGCAATCTTGTTGAGTTCTATGATTAACTCGACTCCGCCCATTTTTTTGCCGTTGAGCGAAACAGGTACACCTTTTTCAAATCCTATAGAGATAATTTCAGGCTCGTTCGGTGCGTCTTTGAGTGCTGCTGTCCAGTGATAAATCTCCTCAGGCGGGTGATACTCCGGCTCTTCAAGATGTCCGCCTTCGATACTGCGCGACCAGATATTTTCATCGACACTCCATGGAGTGTTTTTCTTTACGGGAACGGGAATATTATTTTTTTCTGCATATTCAATTTCCCACTCACGTCTCATATTGTGTTCTCTCATTGGAGCTACAATATCAAGTCCGTGAAGGTGGAAGATGTAATCGAAACGAAGTTGATCGTTTCCTTTTCCGGTGCAGCCGTGCCCGACAGCTTTTGCTCCTTCTTTTTCCGCAATCTTTGCTATTTCTTCAGCGATAAGCGGGCGTGCAAGTGAAGTTCCCATTGGGTATCCTTCGTAAAGCGCGTTGGCTTTGATTGAGGGGAATACATGTTCCTTTACAAAAGCATCTTTTAAGTCAAGGGTGTAATGCTTGTCCGCAATAAGATGTCCCTTGTCTGTTGCCATTTTAACTTCGGCTTCCGGCTGTCCGACATCTGCTGCAACAGTTATGACTTTGTCATAACCGTACATATTTTTCAGAATCGGAACACAAACAGAGGTGTCAAGTCCTCCTGAGAATGCTAAAACGATAGTTCCTTTACCGCTTTTCTTTTCGGTATCTGTCATTTTTGTCTCCTGTAGATGTTGTATATGTATTGGTTATACTTCATATTCAATCCTTGTCTATAATTTTCGACAGAAACAATCATTCATTTACAGAACAAATATATTATTCAAATGGCACTCGAAGAAAAAATAAGTTTTTTCTCACGCGAAGATGCAAACGAATTTCAAAAATATCTGCGTGAGAACGGATGTTCTTCAAGAATATCGGTAGACTATGAATACTCAGGCGTTCCTTATTTTGAGGGAACAATCACCGCGTTCATAAATTTCGCGGATATGCTCTGTAAAAAAGAAGAGGATGCTGATATTGAAACTCTGAAGCAGAATCTTATTGAGCGTAAAAACATTCTTGACGACTTTCTTAAGTCTCACAAAGCAGGAGATGTTATTACCGAATCAACTCCGTCACAGATTTTAGCTCTGGCTCAGTCCATTGATTCTGTCGGCTCGGCTATCGAAAAAGAAGCCGCGGGTAAATTTGAACAGACGCTTATGATTCTTGCGACGCTTGAAGACAACGGACTTCTTGAAGAAATAAATGAATCTGATGGATACATCCTCAAAAATGTGAAAGACGCGGGAGACCTTACGGTTATGTATCCGTATACGGATATTTCCGGTGTCACATCGGAAGACCTTGAGAATTCTGAAATTACAAGCCACATAATCACCTCATCAGAAACAAAATTCATCGTCACAGTCGGCGCTGAAATTTTGTTTTCGTCAGACATGGATGATATGGTGGATTTGCTTGATGAAATGGATACATACGAGGATGAATCCGCGCGTTTTATCGATAATATATTTTTCAAGAAAGTTCTTGTTTCAAAAATTCAGGAGAGTGTTGAAAGCGGTGCAAAATCAGAGGCTGATATTCTTTCGATTCTTGATTCTCCGTCATTTAAGCTCACAGATACCGAAGACACCATCTCATTTGATATTTCAGCTGAGTTTTTGTCGGAGGTTATCTCAGACCTTAAGAAACAGGGATTTTTGAGCGGTAAAGACGGTAAGATTAAAAGCAATTGACGTCATATATTACTGTTAGGTGGGGGATGTGGAGTACAGAGCAGTGTGGATACTGCTGCCCTCACCACTTGTTTTAGGTCAGTTTTTTGTTTTGGGAATGATGTATCCGTTTATGTTAGGCGTAATGGGCAGACAACGAAAATTAAAAAAAAAGGTATTATTTCTTCTTGGGTTTTTGTTTTTTGCGAGACATTGAAGGGAGGTCAAGCATATATTTTCCGTCGTCTCCCATTCCGATAATAATATCCTGGGTTTCTGCAAGACGCTCCAAGTTCAGCTCATATTTTCCCTTGCTGACGATTCTGACGCTTTCAACCCTTTCCAGAATGTCGGTCGGGCGGTCTGCAGGACCTTCGCGTTTTACCTCAAGAACTTCCTGTTTGGTCTCTTCGGCTATTTTCTCAATCGGCTTTTCTTCAATAACATCTTCGTTTCTTACGCGGTCGCTGACGTAAAGAAACTTTTTACCGCCACAAGATGGACATCCGCGAAGAATTTCAACCGATCCGTCGCGGAATTCGCGTCCGCATTTAGTACATTTATGCGGCATATTTTACTGTGCTGCCGAAGCCCATGCAATAAGTCTGTCTTTTTCTTTGGAAAGCATTTTCAGCTGGTCGACAGGTCCGATGACCATAAGTCTTGGAGCCTGGGATTTTTTGCCGAAGAGTTTTGTAAACACCCCTCGGTTGTCCGATGCGGGATATGTTTCAATCTCAATTCCCGAAAATGCTCCCGGAGTAATTTCCATCATTGTGGCTTCGAGAAGTTTACCCTGTTCTTCCGGGGTAAGACCTTTTTCAAGAACCACAACGCAGCCCTGATGAACATCATCTAAAATGAGCCTTATCTTTTCGTAAGAGGTCATCTTTGACACCCTTTCAGCCGAAATCATATCGATTTGAACGCCCTGAATCATTTCAGTTCACCTGAAAACCTCTTCCATCTTGGCATAAAGGGCGTCCATGTTGTTTCCCTCAAGACCTGAGATTTCAACAACCGGGTGCTGCGGGAATGCGCTCTTTATTCTCTGCGGAGATGCGTCGGGTAAATCAATTTTGTTCGCAACAATTATTACAGGGAGTTTTCTTGATTCGATAATTCCCACCATCATAATGTTGACGTGCATAAACGGATCCTGTGTACTGTCGAGAACGTAAATAACTCCGTCGATATCTTCACGGAGCCAGTGCATAGCTTCGGCAACTCCTTCGGTTGCTTCTCTTGCGCGGGCTACGGCTTCGTCCTGATCCATTCCGTATTCAAGGAATTCGTGATAATCGATTTTTGTTGTGACACCGGGTGTATCAACAATATCAATCATCATTTTGCTTCCTCCGGAACTTACTTCAAGTCCTTCCTTTCTTCTCGCACGGCGTGTTTCATGCGGGATTTCACTGACAGGGCCTATTGCCTCGCCTGTCGCGTCTCTTACGATTCTGTTCGCAAGAGTTGTTTTTCCTGCGTTCGGCGGTCCGTAGATACCCACACGCGACCTTTTTTTGCCAAACAGCTTTCCGAAAAAGCTTCTGAATAGTTTGAATTTAGCCATTAAAACACCTTAATTGGATTATGTAATTGTTCAGTGTTCATTAGATATAAACTTCATGTTTCCATTGCGTCTTGTCAGACAGAAGATTAGCCTAATTTGTTTACCTAAATTCTCTGCAGACCGGTTTCGATTTTCTGCACACAATCAAAAATATATTTACATAAACAAAAATAGATTGTATAATAATGAAACTCAGAATACTCTTATCAGCTTTGATAATCGCAGCCGTCTTCATAACGTCAGCCTCCGCATTTCCTCTGACAATTACTGACGACTACGGCTATAATTCAGTCATCGACAATGAACCTCAGACAATTGTCAGCCTCGCTCCGTCCAACACCGAAATTTTATTCGCGCTTTTTCTTGGAGACAAAGTTATAGGAGACACAACTTACTGCTATTACCCTGAAGAAGCCAAAAACAAAACCAAAATAGGCGGCTACTCAACAATCTCAATTGAAAAAATCACAGCACTTAACCCGGACATAATTTTTGCAAACGGGCTTAACGGTCAGGAAAATATCGACCATCTGAGACAACTCGGCTTCACCGTAATTGTAATTGACCAGAATACAATCGCCGACGTCTACAAAGCAATTAATACCATAGGAAGCGCTTGCGGAAAAGAAAAAGAAGCCGCCGACCTTATCGGCGATATGAAAAATAAGATTGACGAGATTACAAAAAAAGTAAGTTCGGCTGAAACCAAACCGAAAGTGATGCACGCAATGAGCGTTGACCCTTACTGGATTTCCGGCGGGAACACTTTTCAGGATGAATTAATTGCCCTTGCTGGCGGTCAGAATGCATTCTCAGACGTTGACGGCTGGGGAACGGTAACTCTTGAAAAACTCATCACAACAGACCCTGAAATTATTTTAACAGACCCGGGAGCAGATATGGGGACTGTCGGAGAAAACACTCTTCAGCAGGCATTTTTCAAAGACAGCAGACTTGCTTCGATTACTGCGGTCAAAAACAATGACGTCTATGTAATTGACGCAGATATTTTTGACAGGGGCGGACCGAGACTTACAGAAGCTCTTGAAAAAGTTGCGGAATTAATCCATCCTGAAATATTCGGCGAGACACCAAAAGAAGAGACAACAAAGTCCCCTGCTCCGATTCTTGCTATGGCAGTAGGACTTATTTTCGCTGCGGTAATTATCAGAAAATAATTTTTTTTATGAACTTCGGCGTATCTTCAAATTGTCTGATGAATCTGCCTCTTGCGGATGCGCTCAATAAATTATCGGAAATAACCTACCTCGTTGAAATTCAGTGCGACGCAGCCCACTCGCTTTTTTCACACGAAAAAGATGCCCGCGACTTTGATTTAAGATACACAATTCATTCACCAACAGGCGACGGAAACATCGCCTGCGGTTTTGAACCCATGCGAAAAGCATCGATTGAAGTAATTGCGGAAACTGCAAAGATAGCCGACAGAATCTCTGCCGAAAAACTTGTGATTCACCCGGGATTTTGTCTTGAAAAATCCGAGTGGAATAATTCTCTTAATGCGTTCAGACGTTCACTTACAGATTTGGGAAAACTCCAGAAAGATTATTCGGTAAAATTTGTAATGGAAAATCTCGGAAACCTTGAGTGCTGTCTGTTCAGATTTTCCGATGCTCTTCCGTTAATAAAAAATGCAGGTCTGGGATTTTGTCTTGACGCCGGTCACGCAAATCTGAACGGAAACCTTGACGAATTTTTAAAATATTCTCCCGAGCATTTTCATCTGCACGATAATCACGGAACATCTGATGAACACGCTGCCTGCGGGAGCGGTGAAATAAATTTCAGAGAAATCTTAAAAAAGAAAGGGACGTTCATCATCGAAGTGATAAACTTTGATGATGCAGTTTCGTCTATTTATTATCTTTCTTCGCTTTAGAACAGCAGCTGCATTCCCCGCAGTTACCGCAGCAGGTTTTTCCTTTTAACATCCTTCTGACTGTCAGAGTAAACAGCAGAATTATTCCAATGACAATTACCGCGAAGGCAATCGCCCAAATAATTTCAGAAGCCAAGGAGAGTTCCTCCCTGAAATATTATGAACGACACAATCCACGCAGTCACGCAGTAAAACAGCGCAGCGCCTGCTGTAAATTTCCATGACCTTGTCTCCTTCTTAATCGTCAAGAGTGCCGCAAAGCACGGTATGTATAGAAGAACAAACACCATAAACGAATACGCCGAAAGCGGTGTAAACACACCCGTTAAAACTCCGGCAAGCCCATCTTCTGCTACTCCGTAAAGGGTTGCAAGCGAACCTACCACAACCTCTTTAGCTAAAAGTCCCATAACAAGTGAGACACCCGCTTCTGCAAATCCGAAACCAAGCGGTGCAAATATCGGAGCAATAGCCGAACCTATAATTCCAATAATCGATTCTGACGAACCGTATTCAACTCCTAAAGGCAAAGTTGCAAGAAGCCAGATTACAAGCACTGCAGGGAAAATAATCACTCCCGCGCGCTTTAAAAATTCTACTGCATTGTCCCACATATGAAGAACAACTCCTTTAATTGTGGGAAGTCTGTATGGCGGCATCTCAATAACAAACGCAGACTCTTCTCCTCTGAACAAAGTTTTACGAAGCAGAAATCCTGTGATAAGCGCAACGGCAACTCCGAGAAGATAGAGCGAAAACATCACAAGCCCTTGAATTTCTGGCGCGAAGAAAATCCCAACGAGTAATAAATATACGGGAAGTCTCGCACTGCACGACATAAACGGAGTTAAGAGAATCGTTAAGTTTCTCTCGCGTCTGTTTTCCATCGCACGCGCCCCCATAATAGCGGGTACACCGCAGCCGAATCCCAGAATCATCGGAATAAACGATTTTCCGTGAAGACCGAGTTTGTGCATGATACTGTCCATTAAAACAGCAACACGCGCCATGTATCCGCTCTGCTCAAGAATTGCGAGCATCAGAAACATGAGGATGATGTTCGGCAGGAAAATAATTACCGAACCCATCCCTCCTATTACTCCGTCAACAACGAAAGAAGTCATCCATTCTGGCGCTGAAACTGTCGTAAGACCTGTTGAACAGATTTCGCCGAGTTGACCGAATATGAAATCTATTCCTTCCATCAAAGGCGCGCCCAAAGTAAACACCGCCTGAAAAATCAGATACATTATTCCGAGAAATATCGGAAACCCAAGCCATTTGTTTGTTATTATTTTATCGATTCTTCCGGACTGATTTTTACCTCCCGCACTCATTGTATGAACCGCTTCATTAAGAACTCCTGCGATGTATGCATAGCGATTGTCTGCAAAAATCTCATCGATGTTTGAGCCGAAGATGCTTTCAAGGTGCTTCCTTGTTGAAGTAATTTTTTCCGGCTCGTCGTCTGCTTTATTCAGCAGAGCAAGAACAGCTTCTCTGCGGGTTAGACCGCTATAGGTTAATTCAGTTAAGTGAGATTCAAGTTCTGCGCCGTAGGTTGGATACTTCTGCGGTTTTTCTTTGCAGTTTATAACTGCTTTCAGCAAATCTTTTTTTCCGGTCTCATCAATTGCCTCAATTTTGATAACCCGAACACCAAGCATTGCTGAAAGTTTCTTTTCGTCTATAACGAATCCTTCAGCCTCAGCATATTTGTTCATATTCAAGGCAATAATAATTGGTCGACCGACTTCGATTAACTGTAAAGTGAGATACAGATTTCTCTCAAGATGAACTGCGTCGATAATATTTACAATTACGTCGGGCGTTTCATTTTTTATGAAATCGTCAGCTATTTTTTCTTCAAGAGACCTGCCCGATAAACTGTAAGTTCCCGGCAAATCAATTATTTCAAAAGTGTGTCCCTCAAAGGACGTCTTTCCTTCCTTTCTGTCTATTGTAACAGTCTTTCCGGGCCAGTTTCCTACATGATGACGCATACCCGTGAGGTTATTGAAAAGTGTGGTCTTCCCGCAGTTTGGATTTCCAGCCAGAGCAACAGTTATGTTCATTTTGGTATCACCCGAATGTTTTTCGCGTCTTTTTTGCGTATGGCAATACGACATCCGCGAACGGATAACATTATCGGGTCCCCCAACGGAGCACGGCCGTCGACTTTTATTTTTGAACCTTTTGTCATCCCGAGTTCAAGAAGACGGGTTGTGAACTCTTCGCTTGAACTGTTTATACTCAAAATTTCCGCACTTCCAAATTTCTTTATTTCGGAAAGCGGCACTGAATTCTGTGACATGATAATTTACTTTCTTTTTCGGTTGAGATAACCGCAGTCCGAAAAAATTTCGGCTGTGCGAATTATCTCTAAAAAGTTTAGGAAGAAAAGAGAGTATCCGAAAAAACGCGGGATTATTTTTGTGACTTTGTGAAGGCTTTTATTTTTTCTATTGTGACTGCGCTCAGTTCGTGTTCCATGAAGCAGCCGTCTTTTTCCGCGACATCGTCAGGTACACCCAATGTTTTAAGGAAACCTACCAAGACGTCGTGTCTTCCTTTTACAGCCTGAGCAATCTCTTTTCCTTCGGGTGTTAAACTGACGCCTTCGTATTTTCTGTAGTGAAGGAGACCTTTTTTGGAGAGTTTTACAAACATCTCAGTAACCGAAGAAGGAGTTATGCAGAGTTCTGAGGAGACATCTTTGCTTTTTGCGTATCCTTTTTCTAAAGAGATGTTTAAGATTGCTTCAAGATAATCCTCTTCGTTCATCGTGAGGTGCTTTGTCATTATTTTATTATTTGGAACGTGGGGGTTATTATTTTTATCATAGTGAAAAGTTTGTTCAATAGTGATATACCAAAGACAAATAAATCCCTAACGAATCATATCCTACTGATTAACTATGATACAAACAATCAACAAAAAAACTATGGGCAAGATGAGATTCGAACTCATGACCTCCCGGTTATCAGCCGGGCGCACCACCTAGCTATGCTACTCGCCCTTTTACCCTAATACATACGTCGTTGCCATATAAATATGTTGTGAAAAAACATTGGAAGTCATCAAGCGCAGACTTATTGACTAATCATGCGAATATAATTAGAGATATGGCAGACGAAAAAGAAAAAAAATACCTGCTTGGAAACGACGCAGTTGCCCACGCCTGTCTTGAAGCAGGTATAGACTTTGCATCAGGATATCCCGGGACACCATCTTCGGAAGTAATAGACAGACTTCGCGCAAAGAAAGACCCTTGGTATTACGTTGAATGGTCAGTAAATGAGAAGGTAGCCTTTGAAAACGCGCTCGCTGCAGGCTGGTGCGGGCTTCGTTCAATAGTTACGATGAAACATGTCGGACTAAACGTAGCCGCAGACCCGCTCATGACCTCATCATACACGGGAACAAACGGAGGCTTCGTAATTCTTTCGGCCGATGACCCGTTCGCGCACAGTTCACAAAACGAACAGGACTCAAGAATGTATGCAAAATTCGCACAGATTCCGTGTCTTGACCCATCAAATGTTCAGACCGCGCACGACTACATAAAATCAGCCTGGGATATTTCCGAAAAGTTCAAACTGCCTGTGCTTTTCAGACCGACAACAAGAATCTGCCACTCAAAAAGCGACGTCCTCTTGGGCGATGAAAACCCGTCGACAAAAAAAGGCGCGTTCAATAAAAATCCGAAGCAGTATGTTGTAATTCCCGCAAACACAAGACCGCTTCATGTCGCGCTAACCAAAAAACAGCCGGAAGTCGCAAAATATTTGGTTGAAGCAGGATACAACACCGCAGAAATTCGCGGTAAGAAAGCTGTAATTGCCGGTGGAATTTCAATCTCTTATGTTGAAGAGATAATTCCGGAAGACGTTTCATTCATAAAAATAGGAGCTTACCCGATAGACTCAGTCTGGCTTTCAGAAATTATTTCAAAGCACACAGAGGTATTGGTCATTGAAGAGTTAATGCCGGTAATTGAAGAAGCAGTTCGTCAGGTTGCGGGAACAGTTACCGTTCACGGAAAACTCGACGGTTATCTCCCGCACGAAGGAGAATTCTCACCGCTAACGGTTGCCTCAGCCTTTGAAAAAGCAGGTTTTGCGAAAAATCCGTTTACAACTCTGCCTGCTCCGGCAGAAGTCCCCGTAAGACCTCCGATTCTTTGTTCTGGCTGTCTTCACCGCTCGGTATTCTATGCTATTAAGAAAGTATTCAAGGATGGAATTTTCCCGTCCGACATAGGCTGCTACACACTCGGTTTACAGATGGGCTCTGTCGACACAACTATTTGTATGGGGGCGTCTGTTACCGTAGGTTCGGGAATTTCCCACTCAATAGAAGGTGCTGAAGTCGTTTCAACAATCGGCGATTCGACTTTCCTTCACACAGGAGTAAACGGTCTAATCAACGCGGTTTACAACGGAGCAAACCAGACAATTATAATTCTGGACAACAGAATCACAGCTATGACCGGTCATCAGCCAAACCCGAACACAGGACTGACTGCAGCGGGTATTGCCTCTCCAAAGATTTCTCTTGAAGAAATCGCAAGAGCCTGCGGGGTTTCGTTTGTTGAATCGGTTGACCCGTATGATTTAACTCACCTTCTCGCAACACTTCGCGAGGCGAAGGAAAAGAAGGGCGTTAAGGTAATCATTGCCAAACAACCCTGCGTGATTATGAACAAGCGTCTTGGAATCAAACGCAGTAAATACGTCGTTGACGAGACACGCTGCACAAAATGCGGCGCGTGCTTAAAATACGGATGTCCCGCAATTGAAACAGATTCAAACGGAGCAGCGCTTACAACAAATCTCTGCACGGGCTGCGGAGTATGTGCAGATATTTGTCCTGCGGGTGCTATTCGCAAGGGAGGTGCGAAAGAATGAAGAAGAGTTACGATGTGATTATTGTGGGAATCGGCGGACAGGGAACTGTTTTAGCCTCAAACGTTTTAGGCGACGCCTGTGTTCTTGAAGGACGACACGTAATGGGCGCTGAAACTCACGGAATGTCTCAAAGAGGCGGTTCTGTTGAGACGCACATAAGAATCGACGGAAAATACGGCTCGCTTATTGTTCCCGGAACTGCTGATTTGCTTATCGCTTTCGATGTTTTGGAAGCTCTGCGCTACAGACATTTTCTGAAATCCGACGGTGTTATGATTGTGAATCGCGAGATGGTTGTGCCAACTTCTGTATTTTCAAACAAACTCCCTGTTCACAAAATTGAAGACGTTGAGGCTGAACTTAAGATGTGGGGCGGTAAAGTTGTATTAATCGACGCAACAAAGATTGCAGAAGATGCGGGAAGTCCTCTTGCCGCAAATATTGTTCTGATGGGGGCTGCATCTCACACTCTGCCTCTTGCGGTTGAATCTCTTGCCGAAGCGGTTCGCAGAAATGTTCCTCCAAAGACGGTTGAGATTAATCAGAAGGCTTTCCTTCTCGGAAGAGAAGCATAATTTTTTATTTTTTTACAATACTGTTTTTTGATATAGACTTCATCAGATTTTTAATATCCGTTCTGAGACCTTTAACCTCTTTTTCCAATTCTGCACAATATACACAGCACAAACTTTTCTCAGAAATACATCTCTCATCATTAAAAATTGTTAGATAAGGTTCAGCCTTCTTATATTCGGCTTTCATTGAAGATGCCGTAATCCGTCTGTACGATGAAGACAAATATCCCTGGTGACCGGCTAATTCTTCGGCAACTTCTTCCGATGCGGCAAGCTTGAACTCGGTCAGGAAAAATTTTCTGAACATGTGGAAATGTATTGTCGCCCTATTAGTTCGCGAATCTGTTTCATAAAGCCTGGTTTTTACAAGCAGATGTTTCAACCTTGAAATTTCATTAGACACAGAATAAGGAAAACACCTGTTTTCATCAGAAGGTGCGACTTTTCTTTTTAATTCATTTTCCCTTACGGACAGCCACTTTTTTAATGCTTCGGCGGCTTCACCGCTTATGAATACTTTTCTTGCCGTTTTGTTTTTGGTAATATTTTCAAAGAGATAAATCTCAACGGGTGAAACAGAGAAGTCTATATTCGATATTTTAAATCCGAGAAGCTCGCCGATACGCATCCCCGATGAAACCGCCGTAAGAATTTCGGCACGAAGCCTTGTATCTGCGGATGATGCCATTATTCTGATTTTTTCTTTGGTTAATTCAGCCTCTTTTGAGATTGGTCTGTTCTTCGGATTAAAATTTTTAAGCTGTCTTTGGGCGTTCGGCGTCAGTTCAACACCGCAGTATTTCAGATACATTAAGACTATTTTTGAGTAAAGGTGAAGCGTTTTCGGTGCGAGCGATAATTTATTTTTGCATACTGATGAAAAAATTATGAAATCATTGTTTATGTCCCGTTTGGATTTCAGATAGTTAATCCATAATTTGTCAAGTTCAGAATACCTGATTTTTGTTTCAAACGTTATTTCGAGATAACGTTTCAAAGCGGTTTCATAAGTTGATTTTGTGGAGCGTTTTGGAGTAAACTCTAAAAATTCGGATGGTTTCAGCATATCTGATATAAGAATGGATTTTCTGTTAATTGTGTATGCTATTCTTTTGTCTCGCTAAATAATTTAAAAGACCAACAATACAACAACTCTACAGACGGATAATAATCAACCGCGTAAGTCCTATTAAAACAAAAAATAGAATTGGGAAATTATTTCATTTCTTTTATTACATCTGCAAGGCTCTTTTCAAGAACATCCAGACCGCTTCTTACATCATCAAGATTCTTGCCGCCTGTCAGAATAATCTTTCCTGAAGAGAACAGGAGCGCGACAATCTTTGGGTCTTTAATTCTGTAGACAAGTCCCGGAAACTGTTCCGGCTCGTATTCTATTGTTTCCATTGAAAGAGAAGCAACAATCCTATTAAGGTTGATAAAGTGACCGATGTCGTATGAACAGACAATGTTTGTAACATTTACATCAGGAACGTCGTGGAGTTTGATTCCCGCGTCCTTTAATGACTTTAATACCTTCTTCAGACCGACTTCAAGGGACTTCTCGTCTCTTATGCCTGTAAGCACAACTTTTCCGGAGGAAAAGATAAGAGAAGCCATCTTCGGATTATCTACACGGTAAACTGCACCAGGGAAGCGTTTTTTATTAAGTTCGCATCCTTCAATTTTGCTGGAAATCTCTGCTAAATCGATATCGTCGGCAATAACTCCTGACGCCACAATATTTTCGATTTTCAGTGAGTCGTATTTCTTTCCATCCATCTTTATTAAATAGGGTTCAAATGCTCATAATACTTCGTGTATAGAGTATCATGATTCAGTTCTCAGAATCATCTTTTTTAACTATGAGATTTGGGACTGCCGATGAAAGTATCAGCGTGATTATTCCAAAGACAAGCCCGAGAGCCGCGGTTGCATGGAAACCTGTGAGAAACAGTTCACCCGTTAAGTCGCTTACGGAAGTTCCTATTGACTGTGGAACTGTTATTGAAAAAATCAGCGCGTAAGCCGCAACCCCAATAACCCCGCCGAGAAAATCAGAGGTTATCATAACAGATGTTCCCGAACCTTCTTCGCCCTTTGGAGAGTGCTGAACAATTCTTGTGGTTGCAGGCCCGCCTGAAATTCCAAACGAAAATCCCATACAAATTAATGCAGGAATCAAAGCCAATACTCCAAGTTCCGGCGTGATAAACAGAAGTATCACGCAGAATGAAATTCTGAAAAGCGCGGCAAGAATACATGGAATTTTACAGCCGACTTTGTCGCTCCATGAGCCGATTGGTATACCAACGCATGCGGTGATTATTGAAGATATCATCAGAAGAAGCCCTGAAACTGCCGTTGAAAGAGATAGCGAGGTGTACATGTAATATGGAACCATATACATGACGCCGGCAAAAACCGCGCAGGTCAGCAGATAGGAAATGGTGACCGCAGAAAATTTCCAGTTTCTGAAAATTGAGACGTTCAGAATCGGAGATTTAGCGCGAACCGAGTATATGCAGAATGATAGAAGTGTCACTGCACATAATGCTCCGAGCAGAATTATCTGTGGGTTGAACCAACCGAGAGAAGGTCCTCTTTCAAAAAACATTATCATTGACGCTATGGCAATGAACATAAGAACAGTTCCAGCGGCGTCGAATTTTTCTTTTTCTGCTTTGGCTGAGGGAATTGCAGACTTCGCAGCAATTATTGCGGCAATACCTATTGGGACGTTTATTAAAAATATCCAGTGCCATGAAAGGTATTCGGTTATGAATCCTCCAAGCGGCGGACCTAATGTGAGGGCAATTCCCCCTGTGGTTGCAATTACTCCCATTCCAAATCCGCGTTTGTTTTCTGGCAGAAATCTTGTTATTAGAAGAGGAGCTGCCGCTGCAATCATTGACGCGCCGAGTCCCTGAACTGCGCGGGCTGCAATCATCATCGTGAGATTCGGAGATACTGCGCAGATAAATGAGCCGAGAGCAAATATTCCAAAACCTATCGCAAATACCTGTCTGATTCTTCCGTTGTCGGCAATTTTTCCGAAGGCTAAGATGAAGCCAGCCATTAATACGAGGTAAGCCATGACAACCCATGAACTTCCCGAGATGTCTACACCGTATTCAGAGGCTATCACAGGAAGAGCTACGTTTACAATTGAGCTGTCAAGTCCGTCCATAAAGATGGCAAAGGCTGCTATTAAGAGTATGAACCTCTGAAGCCTTTTGTCTTTGATGACGGAATACACGTCTACATGTAGGTTTTTTTGAATAATGAAGGCTTTGAATAATTGTTGTGCGGTGATTTCTGACGTTTGGATACATCACGAAAAATAATAAATCTCAAAAAAAATCTTGTTCAATAGATTAACATAACGATTCACAAGTCCGGGACTTGCTCAGCTAAAGATGCTAAAGCATCTCGCCCCAACTAAGAAACCTAAAGATTTTCGCATTTGACAAACTCCTCCCCGAGGCTGTCCAATCGTGTCTTTACTGATATAAACTCATCTCCATTTTTCATTTGT
>JAUNXW010000020.1 GCA_030539595.1 Methanocorpusculum sp.
ACAGCAACGAAGCCTGTATGTTTGTAACAGTCTTTTTCGGCATCATCTACCCTTACGGCAAATTTGTTTATTCATGTGCAGGTCACAACCCGCCGCTTATTTTAAGAGACAATGAAATATCAGAGCTTAGATTCACAAAAGCTCCTGTAATAGGAATAGAAGAATATTCTTACAAAAATTCAGAAATTGAACTTGAAGACGGAGACACTGTTTTTCTCTACACTGACGGACTTACCGAATCGGTAAGGAAATTTGAGACCGGAGAAGAAGAAATATACGGCATAAACAGACTTAAAGCTGCAGTCAAAAAAGGAAAAATCGCAGAAGAAATAATCTCTGCCGTCAGAGCAGACTATAACGAATTTACTTCTCAAACAGAACAGTTTGATGATGTGACAATGCTTGCCTTCACATATCACAGATAAATTTTAATTTATTTTTGATTGAAAAGGAGTATATCCGTTCCCGATATTTCCAGAACCGATTTAACTATCCCCTGCGCGTTAATTATTTTCAGAGTTCCTTCCTTGCCGAGTTTTTTTCTGAGATTATATATCTGCACGAGACCTATACTTGACATATATGTAAGTTTGGCAAAATCAAGAATCACAGAGACTACATCTGAGGGGATGGTATCAATTTCTTTTCGAAACTCATGTTCTGTCAGGGAATTCAGTTTGCCTTCAAGTTTTATGGTCAGCGTTGTATCTTTTTGTTCCGCAGTAATTTTCATAATTGGTTCTCGGTTTGTTTTGTCTTCATTTTATGTCACAGATTTTTGTAAAAAGTCAGGACATTTCTGTTGTCTATGCGTTCATAAGTGATTCTGTCGGTGAGTTTTCTCGACAGATAAATACCCCATCCGCCTGTTTTTCTTTCAAGAATTGGTGTCGTCTGGTCAGGAGGTGTCAGAGTAAGCGGGTCAAATTCCTGACCGGTATCTGAAATTACTAACCTCAGTTCTTTTCCGCAGTACATTATTAAATCAGCATCTCCTTTTTCATTGGGATATGCATAGCGTGCAATGTTTACAAAGAACTCTTCAGTAACGAGCATCATCTGAGAAATTATCTGCGGACTTATTCCGCAAAACGTCAGAGATTTCTCCACCCACTTGAAAATAAGCTCCAGATTTTCCATCTCGGCAGAAACTGTCAGTCTGTAGTGATGTCTTGGGTAAATATGAAGATAACTCTGACCGTCGTATTCTGTTTCTTTTGAACTTTCCTTGTCTCCGCCGCAGATAAAAATAATCTCAGTCTCAGAAGAAATATCTTTTGTGATAAGTGCCGTACCTGAATTTTTATTTGAAACAGCGTCAAGACTTCCGTTCCTTATTCTCAGAGCTTTTGATGAAACCGCATATTCTCCGCCGGAAACTGCAAATGTATTATTGAGAATGACAGTTCCCGAATCTGCTGTCACTCCGTATTTCTTGCCGTTGACTGAAATGCCGAAAGAGTTCACAATTAAATCTCCTGCATCAATACAAAGACCGCAAGAATCGGAGTTTACAGAAACATTGGCGTTATTCTGAATCAGCGACCCTTTCTGCAGAAGCATACCGTATTCCTGACCGGTAATTTCAGAAACTCCCATATTAAAAACAGCGTCACCTTTTTCAACCACAATTCCGCAGAACTGACCGGATGCACGCATTACTCCGGCATTCATTGAAAATCCAGATGATGTAAAAATACCTACATCGCCAGATGCCTCCATCAGAACAGGACCGTCAATAGTAAGTCCGCCGCCGGCAATATCCAGTCCCATCTCACTGCCGGAAAAGATTACAGCGCCCATTTTTACAGTCATTGCTCCGCCAACCTTACAGCCGGTTTTTCCTGTTGCTGTGATGTTCGCAGATTCTATTTTAAGATTTTTACCTGTAACCAGACCGACCTCCTTTCCAGAGGTCTCGATATTACCCGCATTGAGCAGAAACTCCCCGTTTATCTGCGTCCCAAAAGAGCCGTTGCCTGAAACGGTGATTCTCCCGCCGTCCCACACACACGAACCTCCGATTTCAATACCGGTTATAATTCCTCTGGCGTTTATGATACCCTGCCGGCTATGCAGATCACCGCTGATTTTCAAAGCAGTATCACCAGAGGCGGTTATCACACCTTTTGTCATATCAACTCCTTCTGAAATCACCATACCTATCTTCGAGCCGATTACAGAAATATTTCCCTCCTTCATTTTCAATGCCGAACCGCAGATGATACCCGTTCCTGACTCAGCTACTGCATCAATTCGACCAAAATCAAGAGTTAATCTGCCGGCAACTTCAAGTCCTGTTGAAATCGCGCTGATATTTGTTGAGCACTGCTCCAAAATACAGTCCCCTTCGGTTTTGATGCCGACATTTCCCATGCTGTCAAGCGAAGGACATAATTCCACGTGAATAGTGCCGGCAGAAATACCGCAGTCTTTTCCAACAGCAGAAAGGGGGCAGGTGGCTAACTCAATTTTTTCTTTGACATAGAGCGCCGTATTTCCCGAGACTTCGGTATTTGAACCTGTTCCTTTCAGCAGACTGCCGTTTTCAATGCGGATACCGAAATCACCGCCGATAACTGTCTGCATACAAAGCGATATGCTGTATGAACCGTTTCTGATAAGAAGACCAGTGCCTTTCGGGCTTTCCATTCTAAGAACACTTGCCTGAAGAACACAAGAATCAAAGATATCAGCACCAACTTTTTGACCGATTCCATTGATATAACTGCCGCAGATTTCAAACAATTTACCGCCTGATGAACTGATAAACACATCATCTGAACTGCCGGAAACAGATGAACCGCAGATTACAGCATCACCCGCTGCTGAAATTCCGAAGTCTTTGGCAGTAATTTCAAGAACAGCACCGTCTGCAATAAATTTTCCGTCCGTAAAAATTCCGTAACCGCTGCTTTGAATCTGAAGAGCAGGTCCTTTTGAAATTATGGTTAAATCTCCGCCTGTTACGGAAATACCTGCACCATATTCATCGTGAATGATGTTTTCGCCGTTTTCAACAAGAATTGTAACCGAACCTGAAAAAGATATTGGACCTCCGTGATAACTCAGAAGCGTCAGAACACGAAGACACGGATTCCAGTGCCAGCCTGTTCCGTATCCGTCAACCGATGCAAAATATGTTCTGCCGGAAACAGTGTATTCCTCCGTGTCATCTGCAGCACCATATTTATTTTTTGCATAATGAACTGCGTCCGCAGATGTTTTTGCCCCGTCAATTCCATACGATGATAGTTCAAGTTCAAATGATAATACCGGACCAACTGCGTCATCGGCTGTCTCGATTAATGTAAGAGCAAGTTTCTGAGCATCATCAAAATTTCCAACTCTTCGCATTGTGTCAATTATTCCAATCTGAATTTCTTTTGAGAAGTGTTCTATCTGACCTGAGGCTGTCTGGATTTCAAGAGCTTTTTTTCTGAAAAGCACACCCATCTCTTTATCATAACAGAGGTCGGCACACCATGCGGCAGATAAAAATTCTCTGACTGCCGCAGGATAATTTTTTTGGCTGATGCTGATTAAGGCAAGTCTTGCATATTTGGATGTGTCTTCATTTATTCTCGGATTTATCAAGCCCTGGTATTCTTTGGAATCAATGTATTTTTTTGAGACTGTTGTTTCGTTGGAAAGATTATATGCCGCAAATCCGCATGATGGACAGACTTCTGCAAGATAGGGAAGCGCTTCAAACGATTCACCGAAAGGACAGCCGTCCAGAAAAGATACATCTGTCTGAGAAGGCTTTTGCAAAACCTTCTGGAGAGATTTTGCACCGCAGACAGGACATGTCTTTTCAATCAGAGTATACTCAATCATGATTTTATATTTATAATTAATTGCATACTTTGTATTTTTTAGTATATATTATTTACTGATGCTGCTGATATTATTAGAGCTTGTCAAACAGTGATTAAATCCGTTGGACAAAATTTAGTCTAAGTATTCTATTGACATTTGAATTCATTTCGTTACACCTCGAAAAACACACAGCAGCAAAATATAATTTCAAATTAATTTAAATATCAGATTATACAATTGGACAGATTTTTTTTGTTCTGTCTGCCCTTATTGCTTGTGTAATAGACAAACAACGAAACCATTCAACCTCAATTATTATCTCTGACGACCGCTCATTAATAATAGCGAGATATAAATGTCGGATTATCGTGTGACTCTTGAAGCTGCCTGGATTGTAAAAGATGTTGAATCGATTCAGGATGCCATTGGAATTGCTGTAAGCGAAGCTGGAAAAAAACTTCAGCCTTCGGCAAAATTCGTTGATGTGGATGTGTTAAACGTTCCTTGTCCTTACTGTCATGATGAAATCAACAACGCAATAGTTGTTGCAAAAACAGGGCTTGTGGGACTTCTTCTGTCGATGAAAGTCTTCAACGCAGAAAACAAAGACCACGCGGAAAGAATAGCAAAATCCGTCATTGGAAGACCTCTTCGTGAAGTTCCCCTCTCAACATTTTCCATTGAAGAAATCGAAGGAGAAGCAAATGAATAATACAATATCCGTTACAGGACATCTTTGTGTAGACTACATAATAGCAGTCGACGAATATCCCCCAATAGGTCAGTCCAGACAAATCTCATCACGCGAAAAATACTTTGGAGGAGGTGCTGCAAACATAGCGGTTGGAATTGCCAAACTCGGAGGAGAAGCAGAACTCATATCTTCCGTCGGTCGCGACTTCAAAGAATCCGGCTACGGTGAGCGGCTAAAATCACTCGGAGTAAAAACCCACTTCTTTGAAAGCGAAAAAAACTGTTCGACCGCATTTATGGTCAACAACGCAAAAGGCGACCAGATTACTTATTTCGAGTGGGGTGCAGGAGAAGCATTCGCACGTTCAAACCCGCCCGCAAGAGATTTTGTTCACATGGCAACAGGTGACCCCGAATTCAATATCAAAGTTGCAAAGCAGGCAAAATTCGCATCTCTTGACCCCGGACAGGATGTAAAATATTATTCGGCTGAGCATCTCACAGAACTGTTTGAAAATATAGATTTGCTCATGTGCAATAATTTTGAGATTGGGGTAATGTGCTCAACTCTGAATTGCAGCGAAGATGAACTTCTTGAAAAAGTTGACAAGGCAATAATCACAAAAGGAAAAGACGGCAGCACACTTTATTCAGACGGAAAAATTACAGAAATTCCTTCGGTGAGCGTTACAGCGGTTGACCCAACAGGTGCGGGAGATGCTTACAGAGCAGGATTTTTCACTTCACTCAAAAAAGGATATTCGGAAGAAATTTCATGTAAAATGGGTGCTGTTGTCTCATCCTTTGCGGTTGAAAAAGTAGGTACTCAGACAAATCTTCCGGATTGGGAAACAGCCTCCGCACGCTACAGAAAAATCTTCGGGGATATTGAATGAGTTTTGCGGCACTCACATCAGGCGGGAAAGATTCGATTCTCGCAATGCAGAAAGCCCTTGACGTTGGTAAAAAAATCTCGCACATGGTTACGGTTGTTCCCAAAAACAAAGAGTCGTACATGTTTCACTCGGCAAATCTTAACGCTGTTCCCGTAATGGCTGAACGTACGGGCGTTGAATACGTCGAAATAAAATCTGACGGCGTGAAAGAAAAAGAAGTTGAGGATATGAAAGCAGGGCTTGAAAAGCTTGACATTGAAGGTGTCACCGTCGGCGCAATAGAATCAGAATATCAGCGTTCACGTGTTGATGAGGTCTGCAAATCGCTCGGGCTTACAATGTTTGCACCGCTTTGGAAGATGAAACCTCTTGACGTCTTAAAAGAAGTCTCAGAGAAAATGGATGCAAGAATTGTAGTTTGTGCTTCAGACGGGCTTGGAGAAAATGTTTTGGGAAAAAGAATCGATGAAAATCTTATAACTGAACTCTTAAGAGTAAGTCAAAAAAGAAGAATCCACATCGCAGGTGAAGGCGGGGAGTATGAATCTCTCGTTTTAAACGCTCCGTGTTTTTCGTCGCCGATTAATTTCAGCGAAATGAAATTCGAGTATGAAGGTTTGCTTGGAAAAGCTCTGATTGAGAGGTTCTGGTAACATGGTGAAAGTAAAAGGCGAAGTCAGGCAGGATTCGATGACCAGATTTATTTTTGCCGCGCCCAACGTCTTTGTCGAGATTTTAATTATTCTTGCACTGTCTCTTGGAATTGATATTCTCTGCTGGCTCACGGGATTTACAATTAACTCTGAGTTTGCGTTATCGTTTACGATTCTTGGAAAAGAAATAAATATGTTCGGGCTTGCATTTTCAGTGCCGGCAATTCTTTCTATAATTCTTACAAAACCGCTTGTAGACCTCACAGAAAGAAAAGTCGTTTTCAAATGGAAACGTGCAGGTCTTCTTGCTTTGGTTTCGGAAATCTTCATGATTATTCTGATGCTGACAGGTTTCCTTTTCGGATTCGATTTCGCCTATATTTTTGGAATCGGATTCATCTTCGCATTCAGAATTATAATTCTCTGCGGGGTTGTTGACTATCGTGTAACAAGAATGCTGATTCCAGCAGTTATTCAGTCTGCAATAGGTTTCATTATCGGTGTGTTATTCTTCGGTCCGTGGTTTATGATTCCCGCGGCAGTTTCGATAATTATTTTCGGGCTGTTTATGGTGCTTCTGGTTTATTTCTTTGACCTGCCTTTGAAAAAAACCTGCGGGCTTTCAGGAATGGAGTTTGCGAATGTATTCTTCGGTATGATTGACGGTTCAAACAGGATGGAAAAATATCTCGGAAGAATTTCTGAATATGTAACAGTTCCAGAAACAACATTTTTCTTCAAGAGAGATTTGAAAAAAGATGTCTGGTTTGTTGTGCCCAATCTTCATCCGGGTCCGATGGCAGAAATCGGCGGAAGCAATATCCCGAAACTGCTTCACGACAATTTTGAAAACGAGGCTGTTGTTCTTGTTTCGCACGGCTGCGCAAGTCATGACCTGAATTTAATTTCAAACAGCGAGACCTCAAAAATTATTGATGCTATAAAGAAAAGTAAAGACAGCGTTGTCTTAAGCGGTGAAGCGAGCAGACCGGTTCGTTCACGCTGCGGTGCGGTTTCGTTTTTGTCCCAGAGATTTGGGGATTCGATTCTGATGGTTACAACAAGGTCGCCCGATATGACTGAGGATATGGATTATTCCATCGGCAGAATTATTATGGGTGAGAGCCGCGGGAAATATGCAAACATAGGATTTGTTGATGCACATAATTGTATGCTTGAGAAAGGTCACATTATTTATCCGTCGACTGAGGAGGGAAATGAGTTCATTACTGGTGGAACGGATGCAATTTTGTCTATGAAGAATGAAGAGATGTTTCCGCTTCGAATCGGTGTTTCTTCTGTGAAACTTCCATACACAGCCGAGCAGGGTTTTGGGGATATGGAGCTGATTACTCTTGTGACCGAAGCGGGAGGAGTTAAAACTGCTTATGTTCTTTTCGATGGAAACAATGTAAAAGCGGGTGTGAGAGATATTCTGCGTGATGCGGTGCTGAAAGCAGGTGTTGATGAGGCTGAGATTATGTCAACCGATACACATGTTGTAAATACTTTGTCGGGTATGAATCCTGTCGGTCATGTAATCGGAGCTGATGAGATTCTTCCTTATGTTTTGAAAACAGTGAGTGAGGCGATTGCCGATTTGGGAGATGCAAAAGTCGGAGCAGCTACAGGTTCGTGCGAAAATGTCGAGGTCTTCGGTCCGGGAAGAATTACACAGCTTACGGCGCTGTCGGGTTCGATTATTACTAATCTGCCTATCTATCTTGCGGCAATTACGATTATTTCTTTCCTTGCGGTGATGGTAGTCTGCTGGGTTGTGCTTTAAAGAATAATTGTTATCTATTTTTTTGTATGGGGTGGGGGTCTGTTCAATAATGTAATATTTAAATTAATTTGAGATTATGATTTGTCGGTCTTCGTGTGATTTTTGCGGTGTAACGATGTGCATACAAATATCAACAAATTACAATTTTTTGTCGTGATTGAAAAACACAAATAAATTTTCAGAAAAGTGCGAGAGGTGGGATTCGAACCCATGAACTGCTGACAGACTGCACCCTAAATGCAGCGCCGTTGACCGACTTGGCTACTCTCGCTAAATTGACTTTAACATATGTGTGTGTAAAAACTAAATACTCTTCGACTTAAGTTTCTGAAAAAAATGAGCTTGTCCAATCGTGATAAAATCCATCGGGCAGGCTCAAAAATTATTCCCTGAAGAAATATCTTACCTTATCTTTTGTTCCCTTACCGTATTGAATCGCTTCCTTTGGGCAGTGCTGAATACAAGCCATGCACTGAATGCATTTATGATTCCACACAGGCATCTCGTTTTCGAGATTAATATTTTCGACAGGGCAAAGTCTTGAGCATAGACCGCAGCCGCTGCATGAATTCTCAGCGAAGAATTTCCTATCGCTTGTAAATTTATTAAACATCAAAGAGATAAGTGCAGTTTTAATCCATGCAAACCCGCCTTTATGAAATACAAACTCCGATTTTTTAGATGAAACCGAAGCGCATATTTTTGCAATAAACTCTTTGGCATTAGCGATTCTTGATTTAATTTCATCTTCAGAATAAGCTCCGCCAAGCACAATATAATTGTTAGGCATCAAAATCGAATATCCGCTGTTAAGTTTTATGATTTTTGCAAGACTCTTAAAGAGATTACCGCATTCTCCGCCGCATGTACATACAGCAAATACAAACGCACCGTCTTCGATTTTTATTTTTGAGATGAACTCTTTAACTATTTTTGGAGTGTCCCACGCATAAACCGGAAAAATTATTCCAAATGTCTCACCTGATTTAATAGTTTTAGGCTCCGAGTTATTTTTTATTGCATCGGGAATTGAGACAGCTTCATCAGAAATTCCTTTTGCAATCTCAAGAGCTATCCATTTTGAGTTTCCTGTTCCGGAAAAATAATAAATCATAGATTGTTATTGATTTTATTTGGATAAAGAATTTCACCTGACAAAACACAACAAGACCTATCTGTCAGAAAAAATAATATAAATATATGGTCGTTGAACATACTTGCGGATTCAAGCGCGAAATATACTGCAGAGAATGCGGGACTGAACTTATTCAAAATTCACACGGTCAGCTGATGTGCCCAAAATGCGGAAGACGTCCCGCAATACTTTGTCCTCACTGCGGTAAACTCTGGTAATATTAAAAAAGGCTGATGATATTTTATTTTTTTATTTCTGCGGGTAATACGGACAGCGCTGTTTGATACATTCCGGATTTTTGGGAACGTAACTGCATTTGATTTTTTCGGGCAGTTCCATAGACACGTTGAGATTCTCACGTGCATATTCAACCGCGGTTTCAATTGCGTGATATGTACATCTCTTACAGCAGCGCGGCCCTCCTATTTTACCTATAGTTGCAAGGCATCTTGAGACCAGAAGATTTCCCTCGCCCCACTCTTCAACGCTGAACGGATTTGTCTTTGCAACGATACTGTAAAATATTCCGGCAGACATTGCAGCGCCCGATGTTCCCGTGTTTGCACATACACCGTAGGGGACGGCAGAACCTCGTTTGATTGCTTCATCAACTGCGGGAACCAAATCAATTTCTCCGCCGCTGTTTTTATATGCCGCAAGAAGAGCTCCAGCGACTATACTGTGATGGTCTGCTGAATGCATAAACACAGCAGGGCTGTTCATCATCATCAAAGCTATCTGAAGAGGATTTCTTGATTTGGTTGTGAGACAGACATGTCTGATTACAGCAGCTCCGGGGTTTGCGAAACAGTCATTGCAAACATAGTGATTATCAATGCAGAAGTATTCGGCATTTTCTGTTTTACCGCAGAGGTCGCATTTCAGTTCTCTTGAATCGTGTCGGTGAACAACAGGTTCTCCGCAGATAATACAGGTGTTATTTTCAGAATTCATATTTTCAGAGCCGATTATGGATTATATATTCTTTGTATTATCAGGATATAAATGAGAGTGTTGAATTTATAGAGGCTGTCTTATGGTGGATTCTGGTATATTCTATGAATTATTTTTGTATCGGATTTTTTTAGTGTCCATCACAAAAATTACATTTGTTCAAAACTAAAAAAAATAAAAATGATCAGAGCAGTCTCTGATGATTATGACATCTTTAATGTATCCATCCAGATTATTTTTGAAGTGCCGTCTTTGAATATGCCTTTTATAGAGACCTGCATATTTCCGTGCATGCCGAATGCTACACTGTCATAAGTAATAATTTTCGGATACGATGTTAACGGGACTGATTTTGTTGAATATCCCGGCGGAAGACTGTAACCTTCCATATTCAGCTCAATGGATTCAAGTTTATCCGCTTCATCGGACTCATAGAGTTTGACGACAATATCGTTTCCTGAAACCGTAACTGATATAATTATGTCAGAACTGTGAACTACTGCATCGACTGTCTGAGACATCATAAATATACCAACAGCGCCGACACAAAGAATAACGGCAAAGATGCCTATGACTACGAAAATAATACCCGCTGGAGATTTCTTCTTCCTCCTTATAGTCTGGTAGTGTTTCTTTTCGGTCATAGGCGTACTAAATCCTAATGATATACTTTTTCGCTCTACTATACAATAAATGTTTTGTTAATCGTCAAGACGACTAATCGAATTATTATTGATTTTTAAAAACATACTGCGGGCTGATAAATAAAACATGACCTGCCTGAGTTATTTGAACTGAAAAAACAAAGGAAATTAATTTTAAAATTTACGCGCGTTTTGAGCGGTGAAAAAAAAGAGATTACCAGCCTCTGCCGGCATATCTCTGCGTCTCGGGAAGTTCACGGCAGTCAAGACCGGGCATTGCCGAGCCTAAACCTGTGCTCACATCAGCAATTACTTTTGCGTTGTCGTAGCTTGCAACAGCCTTAACAATTGCCTCTGCACGTGCTTTCGGGTTGGAGGATTTGAAAATTCCCGAGCCTACGAAAACACCATCTGCTCCAAGCTGCATCATAAGAGCCGCGTCTGCAGGTGTTGCTACACCGCCTGCAGAATAGTTTACAACCGGTAATCTTCCGCGCTTTGCGACTTCAATAACAAGTGCCGCGGGTGCTTCAATTGCTCTTGCGTATGCTATAAGTTCGTTTTCGGTCATGCCCTGAAGTTTGCGAATCTCGCTTGTGATGCTTCTCATATGGCGCACTGCTTCAACAACATTTCCTGTTCCTGCTTCGCCTTTGGTTCTCATCATCATAGCGCCCTCATCAATTCTTCTGAGAGCCTCGCCCAAGTTTCTTGCACCGCAGACAAACGGAATCTTAAACTGTTTTTTATTGATATGATATTCTTCGTCCGCGGGTGTGAGTACTTCGCTCTCATCAACCATTGCAACGCCCATAACTTCTAAAATCTGAGCTTCGACAAAGTGACCTATACGCGCTTTTGCCATAACGGGAATATCCACAGCGTCAAGAATCTCCTTGACTTTGGTCGGGTCAACGGCTCTTGCGACACCGCCTTCTTTTCTGATATCCGATGGAACGCGCTCAAGAGCCATCACAGCGACAGCTCCTGCTTTTTCTGCAATCTGAGCCTGTTCTGCACTTGTTACATCCATTATTACTTTGCGGCTGAGCAATTCAGAGAAACCTTTGTTCCAACTGACGAGCTCCTTTGAGTACCAAAGTTCGTTTAACTGCATGTCTGTTACGTCTGTATAGAGAAAAGAAATACTTTTTGAAACGGTGTGTTGGAGTGAGCCGTTTTGTGCAAACGCTTTGAGGCACAATACGGTGAATGTCAGAGGCATATTTCATCATTTTTAAACAACACGACAGTCGTATTTTCTGTGGGTTTAACAAAGATGTGTGGCGTATTTTTTGGGTTTTATATTATCTAAAGCGGGACTTTGCTTCCAAAACAAATAAAAAAAAACAGTTCAAAAAAATTAAGAGATTATCTTCTTCTTCTTAATACCAATAAAGCCCCTAACAAATAAACAGCCAATCCTGCTGTGCATAACGGACTTGTCGTTACCGATTCGTAGTGGACTGTGCCGCCTTTTACTACATACGTAATTGGGAATCTCTAAATTATGTTGGGTACATCACGATATGCAAGCCATTCTGTCTTGCGTATCGTGATGCACCCATCTGTCAGAATATTCTCAATAAATTGTTTTCAAAAGCAATATAATATATCTGAATCAACTATTGGACAGGTTCAGAGAATCAGTATAAAAAAGTTAGAGTTTTTTGAAATCAGACGAGAATCCGTCAATAGTAAGCGTTCCGTCTGAATTAATTACCGCCTTTAAGTCAGATAGATAATACACACTTCTTACATTTTCACTTTTCTGAATCCAGTCAAAATTAGATATAGAAGTCATCCCGCTGCGTAAGTAATATGTACTTGTACCGGTTTTGTCATCGTTGAACTCAAATATACAGTATTCGGGCGACTCTGTGTCTCTCCATGTCCACACCCCGTCCTTGTATGAATAAACCATTCCTGACTCATCAGTCATTTTACCATCTGAAAATGTCAGTTCTTCTACATTGTCATATTCATACAAATATCCGTCTACTTCGTTAATACAGATAATACTGTTTTTTGAAATTTTGTCGCCTCTGTAGAGATATTGAGTACCTGTCCCGTCTGAGTTTAAGACAAACTCCCTCTGATAACCTGCAGACTCGTCGATGTTTTGAACCCAGCGTCCGGAGAATCCGTTTCCGCCCGAAAAAGTTTCCCCGCTGCTTGCAGTCATGGTTTTACCATCTTCTGAGAGTTTTAATGCATTGAAGTAGGTAATCGTATACGAGTTGTCTTTGCCTTCGTCTTTGTTCCATACAATTCTTAATTCCCCTACAACTCCGTCGCTGAATTTATTTGTTAGTGTTCCCCCTTTGTTTTCAACATTGAGAGTTACGTCGCATTTTAATCCTTTTGCATTTTCAATAGGCTCAATTATTCCCCATGTGCCTATTAACGGGTCATCATTTGTTTGTGCTGTTCCTCCGTTGTCTGACACACAGCCTGCAGAAAGAGCTGCAGCAAGTGCCAGAATTAATACAATTACAATTTTTTTCATAGCGTTTTATTGTTGTGATGATTTGTTTATTAAACTATCTGAATTAAAATCGCTCAAGTATTAGTTAAGACAGTTAAAAAAGAGGAACTAAGTTCCCGAAAAAAATTATTTATCAGTCAACTCCGGAAACGGAAAAATCATAGCCCTACCGGAAGCAGAGCTTGCTGAAACCTTTTTCAGAACAAGAGAACTGTCTCTGTCTTTCAGTGTTCCGTCACTTTGAAGCTCGAAATATGTCAGATAAACACGATCCAAAGTTCTCCCGCCTGCTGTTTCTGAGTCTTTCCATACATAGTAATAAACTCCGTATACCTCTTCTGTGTCATTGTAATAACAGATAAGTTTGCACAAATCGTCATCTATGAACTCATAGGTATAATAGTAGTTCCAGTCATCCTGACGGATATTAGTCCAGACTCCGTTAGACTCTTCACATGCGTCGCCCCAGATATCATACATAGTTTTTCCGTCCTCAGAGAACTTCACAGAATAGACATGGGTTAATTCATACAGATTTTTACTATCTTCGTTCCATTTGAGATTTGTTGTTCTCACAGTCTCGTCTTCATAATATGTTTCAACTCCTGTTCCGTCAGGGTTAAACACATACTCATAGCGGTAGGCGTCTCCTTTGACACCGTTCTGAACCCATGTTCCTTTTGTAAATCCGTCTCCGCCTGTGTAGGTGTATCCGTAATTAGAGGTCAGAGTTTTTCCGTCATCGGAGATTTTAAAAGTCTCATATTCTTCAAACAAATAGGTCTTGTCTCCTGTTTTAATCCACAATGCCGGAAATGTTCCTGTCTGACCTTCAGAAAGGTCTGTATCAACAAATTTTCCTGTGTAGTCTTCGCTGAATGTGAATACGAGATTATGTGCAGTATCTCCTGACTGATAGGGCTCAACTGATTCCCAAGTGCCGATGACTGCATCTTTTTCTGCAATACATCCTGCTGATAGAATCAGGACAATGCTCACAATAATTACTGCTGCAATTTTTTTCATAGCGTTTTATAATTGTGATGATTTGTTTATAAAACTATCTTAATTGAAATCTGCTCAGGCATAAATTCAGACAGTTAATAAAACAAAAGGGAAGCAAGTTCCCGAAAAAATATTTTTTTATCAGACTTTTTTCAGAACAACAGAATTGTCTAAATTCTTCAATGTCCCGTCATTTTGAAGTTCTAAATATGCCAAATCAACCTTAATCATCTCCCTCTCGCCTGCTGATTCTAAATCTTTCCATACATAGTATAAATTGGTGCAAACCTTCTCCGAGTCATTGAAATAACAGACTGCTTTACACAGACCGTCATCCATAAACTCATAGGAATAATAATAATTCCAGTCATCCTGACGGATATTAGTCCAGACGCCGTCAGACTCTTCACATGCGCCGCCCCAGATATCATACATCGTCTTACCGTCCTCGGAGAATTTTATAGAATAGACATAAGCATATTCAAATGCATTCTTCTCAAAATCTTTCCACACGAGGTTAAACGTTATTACAAAATCACCATTATAATATGTCTCAGTTCCAGTTCCGTCAGAATTAAACACATATTCATAGCGGTATGTCTCACCTTCGACACTGTTCATAACCCATGTTCCGTTTGTGATTCCGTCCCCGCCCTCGTATGTGTTCCCATAAATGGAGGTCAGAGTTTTTCCGTCTTCAGAGATTTTGAATATTTTGCAGCTCTCATACATGTAGGTATTGTCCCATTTCTTTTCCCAGAACATAGGGAAAGTTCTGGTAGTCCCGTCTTTAATGTCTGTATCAACATACTTACCTGTATGGTTTTCATTAAACGTGACAACATAATTTAAAGTATAATTTCCTATCTGATGCGGCTCAACTGATTCCCAAGTGCCGATGACTGCGTCTTTTTCAGCAATACAACCAGCTGATAGAATCAGGATTATGCTTACAATAATTACTGCTGCAATTTTTTTTCATGACTTTTTATTGTTGTTATGATTTGTAGATAAAACTATCTGTATTGAGGTGTGCTAAAGTGAGTCTGCCAAGTGTATTGATTCAAAATTATTTTCTCTATGTTTTATTGAGATTGCTGTATGCTCTTATTGAGCTTTAAGAAAAAGAGAAACGCCAATCTCAATAAAAAAAACAGACTAAATCTTTTCGATGCAGTACAGAAAACCACGAAAGGTAATAAATTTGTCCGTGAAAAAAAAGTAGTTGATTATTTTCTTCTCAGCGCAACTAAATAACAGCCAAGTCCTGCAATTAATCCTATTAACCCAATCGTACTCTTTGCCTGCTCAGCCTTAGGTGTTGCCGTTATTGTCGGTTCTGTATAAGTCGGCTGAGGCAATGCTTTCTGTGTTTCTGTTTCTTTTACTGCGGGCTGTTTAATTTCTTCAGCTCCGCCTTCTTCATAAACTATAGCAAACGGAGAGAACTCTGTCGTTAGAGCTTCGTAGTAGACGACGCCATCTTTTACAGAATAAGTAGTGGGGAGTTTAGTCCAGACACCTTTGGAGTCGCAGTGATATAAGCAGATATCCGCAGGTCTGTGTCCTGCTTTTTCTATTTCTGCAACGGTGAGTTTGAACTGAACCTCAGATTCCTTACCTGAGGGGTAGTTGAGAATATTTATCTCAAATACAGTAACAGTCTCTTTTCCCTCGGGTGCGGGCGTCTTGGATTCT
>JAUNXW010000156.1 GCA_030539595.1 Methanocorpusculum sp.
GAAAAATATGTCACGGGGCAATGGATGATAGACACCGTAAACGGCGAAATCATCACACGCCAGACCGGCAAGACTGTAAAATTCAAAAAGAACAACTCAGGCTACCTCTCAATTTCAACATCCTACAGAGGAAAGAGAGTTGACATTGTCAAACACCGCGCCGTCTGGGTAATTGCCCGAGGAATTCCTTTAGACTTCTACGCAGAAGTCGATCACATCAACGGAAACAAAGAAGACTGCAGGCTTCAAAACCTAAGACTTTTAAGCCGCAGGGAAAATGCTGCCCGACTGCCGAATATGACAATGGAAACAGCAGAAGAAATCCGAAGAGCCTACGCAGGCGGAGATACTACGCACAAAGAGTTATCCAAAAGATACAACTGCTCAATGTCAACAGTCCATCGAATCGTAACAAACAAAACCTACACAAATTTACAAAACCATGACTCACAAAAACTTTACTAACTTAACAAATTTCAAAAAAGACTATCCGAAAAACTTCTACTGTCCCGTGTGCGGACTTACCTTCGCAGGCGCATACAGTAAACCATGTTCATCCTGCGGATATTCAACGCCTCTTTACATGAACTCAAAAAAGATAAAAGAAGCTGTTTCCACGCACAAGAAAACTACAAATCTGATATATTCCATGATTGAAAAGCAGAATAAAGCGGAAGGTGCAGAATGACTTCCTACGTTCAGTTCACAGCAGACGAAATCATAGACTGCCTGCTTGACACACTCACCGCGCCTGAAGATTTCTTCGAACTCGCTATGTATTACGACTCGTTTGTTCAGGCATCAAAAGAGATTACTGAGTATTTCAGAAACAGCTACAATCAGACGATTCAGTTTTTAAGAACTGAAAATATCAAATCTGATATTTACGAGGTAGTTGAGAAATTCAACGAGAACAAAGTTGTTGACAAGGCGAAACTGAAAGCTGAGAATCCTGATGTATATTATAGTGCGGTTCACATCAAAGGAAGCGACGCAGCAAAAATACTCGGTTCTGCTGAGTTGTATAAGGCGGTTGTTAATAAAATCGGAAAAGAGCGGGCAGCACGCTATGAACATGTCAATGTCGATGATATGGACATATATCTTCACCCTGTTGAAGGTGCGGCATACTTAAAAGAAGACGGACGCTCGAAAGGTTTCTTTATCGAGGTAAAGGAAAGTGCTGATTTGGTCTGATTATCCTCTGTTGTCCGACCGCGAGGAACTCTGCAGAATGTTGCGCAAGGGTTATACATTTGACGAAATTGCTCGAATTGCAGGATGCACAAAAAGGTCGGTCGTCACGGCTGTAAGGCATCACGGTATTAGGTATCCTATTGTGATGGTTAGCGAGGAGCAGAAGAAAAGACTGGATTTGAAATAGAAATCCGGACATTTTATTTTTTGTGTGTTATATAATCTAAAGTAGGACTTCGCTAATTTTTTAGACCGGGTTTTTGCTATTCTTCAACCAATTAAGTTCAACTCAACAATCCGGTCATCGGCAGAATAATATCTGCGACGAAGAACGCAAGCGAACCGAGAACAAGCATAATACACGCGTGCTTAATTCCTGCCTTCGTATCTCCCTCACCCATCATACCCGCAACAAGTCCCGAGCAGAACCCGTGAATTAGAACCGAATGCGTGATAATCATCCTATACATACCCACAGGGAAAGCGGCTGTTGACACGGTTGAACCCACAGAAATAGTACCAGTTGTTGCCATCAGCTCAAGGAAAACCTCAGACATAATAATCTGAACGAAAACGAACACAAGAAACGCCATATACACAATAACAGTATAAACAGCCATATCACTCTTACGCTCATTTTTCAGCATCAGCGCATCCTTTGCTTCAGAATAAACAAGGAACAAAGTATTGGAAATATTTGTTGCGAAGTGCTCTGTTTCAGAAACAAGAATAACCAGACGATCGACAGCCAGAGTTTTCAGGCGGTCTGAGAAGTGACGAATTGCAATAGAAACACGCTCACCCCACTCAATATCCCTGTGAAGCGTGAGAATATCTTCACGGATATAACTCTTACCCTCAACTCCCGCCATCTCAATAGCCTTTGCAAGAGTCATATTGTGGCGGATGGATGAACCGAGCTGTCTTGAAAAATCCGGAAGAGCATCTTCAATTCTGGCATACTTCTTTTTGCGCATACCGTAAAATATCGCATACGGAATTAGCAGAGTTACAAAAAACACAACTATGCAGTCATCAACTTTTGCTACATAATCTGTATTAATCGGAAACAGCGCGGGAACAGGCTCGCCGACAAGAAACACATAGGCGAGAGCAAACGTAAGTATTGCAAGAGGCACGGTAAAAATGAACGTCAGGCTTGGATTCTCACGAATTGAATCCATCGGGTGATCAATAAAATCTCTTAACTTCTTGCCCTTATCGTATTTATCGATAGCATCATACAGATAATCCTCATCCCTTGACGCTTCCATCAAAGTCATATGCGGATAAGGTGAACCGATAAATTTCGGCAAATCTTTTCTCTCAATAATATAGGTCTGACCGAGCGTATCGATAAGCAGAAGGAAAACAACCGTTCCCATCGGAAGCATTGCATAAACCACAAGCGCAAGAATTGTCGGATCAGGATTTGAAATCATACCCATAACCATGATAACAATCACAACGAAAAGCGGACCTGCAACGAAGAGGGTGATATACATTTCAGCGACCGCACCAAGAGATGCGAGATAAGCTTTCTGCTGAACACGGTGCTCTTCGTGCATTTCCTCGACTTTGTCTTTTAAGAATGCTTCGACAGTACCTATTGAACGATATGTTGACGTATATTCAGATAAGAAGAATCTGAATTTATCCGACGGAGTGGTATCTGTGAGCCTTTTCAGCGCAGAGTACGGGTCGTAACCGCAGAATTCTACATCTGATACTACCTGACGAAACTCTTTTGCGGCATCTCCGTAGTAGTCGGCATATTTTGCGATTGAACTTAAGGTTGCATACAAAGATGCTCCGCTGTGGTGGAGAGCGTAGACGTACGTAATCATATCATACATCGATGCTTCGATTCTTCGGGCTCTGCTGCCCATTTCAAATCTCGGATACGATAAAATTACGTAGTAAACACCGAAACCTATTGCAAACGCAATTATCAGTGTTAGCGGAATCACATAAAATGCGAAGTCGGGGTCTGTTAAAAGGCTCGCAACAGTATAAAATACAGTGTCAAATACTACGACAATAACAATAACAAGGACGAATGCGACTATTGCGGCAACTCTTGCAAGAAACAGGAGCTTTCTTGCATACATATCTAGATGCGCAGAGAAAAGCTGTACTTCAATGTGTCTGATGAGTTAGTCCTGCTTCCTCATAACTGGAATATTTACCTGCATCAGAGCCACCGGTTATTTTTTCGGCGAACCTTTTTTGGGTTCGTCGGCGTATAGGTCAAACGATGAGCCGTAATTTTTCTTTTCCGAGGCCGGACTTATTTCAAAGAGGTCTTTGTCCTTTTTTTCCTCAGGGACTTTTCCGAATCTGTCTTCGTCCGAGATTGTGGGCGCGTCGATTTCAAATATTCCATCCTCGTCTTCATACTCAAAGTAATTTTCAGCCGTTTTACTCTCAGGCTGTTTTAACGGTTCGGGAGTTTTTTCTTCTTCAAACGCTTCGGGGTT
>JAUNXW010000021.1 GCA_030539595.1 Methanocorpusculum sp.
TCGCTTCGGACACATCGCGACTTCACTGGAAAAAGCTGCCGTAAAATGTTGATTTGGTGAGTACAAATTAACTTAGTAACGGCAGCATTTTTCAAGTGAGGGAGCGAATTGGCTGAGGCGATAGCCGAAGGCGCGACTGAACGCCGGAAAAATGCGATTGCCGAGAGATTCGCGTAGATTTGCGGTTTGTTTTGTGAGGCGAAGCCGAACTTCTAATAAATTCATATCAACGCTGAGCGGAGAGATTATCGTAGCGAAGCCCAAAGTTATTTGAAATAAAACTAATCAATAAAAAATAGCGAAGTACTGTATAAACGGAGCGAAGCACGAAACTCAATCTAAATAATTAGCGAAGCACTGTTATCATCAAATCTTGTCCAACTGATTCACATAACGATTCGCAAGTTTTCAACTTGGCTCGCAAGTCTGAGACTTGCTCAGCTAAAGATGCTAAAGCATCTCGCCTCGACTGAGAAACCTAAAGGTTTCCGCATTAGACATACTCAAAAACTCAGTTCAACAGAATAGAAAACTAAAATCATATAAAAAACCAAACTGTAAACAAATGTTATACGACGGCGCTATAGTTTTTGAAGGGGGAGGAATGCGCGGCAGTTACACCTGCGGAGTAATAGATGCACTTCTGGATAACGATATAGAATTCAAGACCTGTTACGGAGTATCATCCGGTTCGTGCCACGCTACAAGCTACTTATCAAAACAACGAGGACGAGCCTTAAGAGTTCTTGTCGACTATCTGGACGATGACAGATTTTTCAGCCTCAAGTCGCGGATTAAAACAGGAAACATGTTCGGCGTAGAAATGATGTATGACACAATCCCCAAACATCTCGACCCTTACGACTACGCAACCTACAATAAATATCCCGGAACTTTTTACTCGGTCGCCTTCAACTGTATCACGGGAAAACCCGACTACCTGAAAGTAAAAATCATGGAAGAAGAATGGATGAAAGTCTGCGCCTCAAGTTCACTGCCGATAATATCTGCAGAACCCATTGAACTTGACGGAGGAAGATATTTTGACGGAGGAATTGGAGACTCAATACCGGTTCGAAAATCCCTTGAGGACGGAAACAAAAAAACCGTCCTTGTGTTAACCCAGGCAAAAGGTTATCAGAAGAAGATGGACAAGTCCGTTCCGCTTCTCAAAATGAGATACCGCAAATATCCCCTTCTTGCAGAAAGAGTAGCCGACAGACACATCAGATACAATGAAACTCTTAAGTTCATCGACGAGCAGGAAAAACTCGGAAACATCTTCGTCATAAGACCGCTGAAACCCGTCAATGTCGGACGTCTTGAAACCGATAAAGCCAAGCTTGATGATGTTTATTATGAAGGACTTGATGAGGCAAATGCTTTGATTCCCAAACTCATAGAATATCTGGAGAAGTAAATGGTGCTTACGCGAAGAATTATCCCCTGTCTTGATTTAAAAGACGGAAGAGTTGTCAAGGGTGTAAACTTTGAAGGTCTTCGCGACGCAGGCGACCCTGTTGAGCTTGCCAAAAAATATAACGAGCAGGGTGCGGACGAGGTTGTTTTCTTAGATATTTCAGCTTCGCGTGAACATAAAAATACAATGACCGATGTCATCAGCAGAGCAGCCGACGAACTTTTTTTACCGCTGACGGTTGGAGGAGGGATTCGCTCGGTAAAAGAGATTCAGGAGATTTTAAGAGCCGGAGCGGATAAAACAAGTCTGAATACTTCGGCTGTGCAGAATCCTGAACTGATTTCAGAAGGCGCTAATCTTTTCGGAAACCAGTGTATAGTTTTAGCCGAAGATGTCAGAAGAAATTATGAGATGAGGGACGGAGTGAATGAAATTCATCTCACAGACGGCAGAACCTGCTGGTACGAGGTTGTTATTTACGGCGGGAGTAAAAGAACAGGACTTGATGCGGTTGAATGGGCTAAAGATGCTGTTTCACGAGGTGCGGGAGAAATTCTTCTGACGTCAATGGAGACCGATGGAGTAAAAACAGGATTTGATTTAGAGATTACGCGGGCAATTTCCGAAAATACGGATGTTCCCGTGATTGCTTCCGGCGGTGTCGGAAAGTTGGAGCATTTCTATGATGGATTTGTTAAAGGTAAAGCCGATGCATGTCTTGCGGCAAGTGTTTTCCACTACGGTGAATTTACTATTCGTCAGGTTAAGGAGTATCTGAGTGACAGAGGAGTTCCAGTCAGATTATAAGCTCCGCGGAATTAGATGGGGTGGGGTTTCTTTTAATGTCCCTAAATTCTTTGAAGGGGAATTTGTTTTAGAGACAGGATGCGGTAACGGAAAAACCCTTAAGTCTCTTCCGGCAGATGCAGTCGGTATTGATATTTCAACGGAAGCGGTTTCTCTTGCGGGCGGAAATGCTCTTGCGGGAGATATTTGTTTTCTGCCGTTTGGTGACTGCACTTTTGATGCGGTTTTGTGTTTTCATGTTCTTGGGCATCTTAAAGCAGATGACCGCAGAAAAGCGGCAGCTGAGATGTTTCGTGTTCTGAAAAAAGGCGGGAAGATATATTTTAAAGGTTTTTCAAAGAGGGATTTCAGATTCGGAAAAGGTGATGAGGTCGAGCCTGATTCTTTTCTGAAAGGCGACGGCATCACCACACATTTTTTTGACGAGACTGAGGTGCGTGATTTGTTCGGCGAAGGAGATGTCAGTTTAAAATCATGGACTTTGATGATTCGCGCAGTTCCTTATCTAAGAGAAGAGGTCTGCGGGGTTTTTGAGAAATAGGGTTTTGTTCGTCTTGTTTCTTATTTTATCATATACAATTCATAAATCAGTCTCTTTCAATTTTTTTGAGACCGCTTTTCTGTCAAGTCTGTTATGTGAAATAAATGCCGCGAGTTTTGCACAAGCATTGTAGTCTTCGACGAGTTCGTTGTATCTTATCATATCTTTTTGCAGACGCAGAACTTTTTTGTTGTGGATTTTTATTTTCTCGGCGTCGGCGCATAAGTCTATATCTTTTTTGGAAGAAACTATTTCTGATTTTTCCGCTTCAATCTTATCTTTCAGCCTGAAAATTTCATTGACCGCATCACTCTCAGGTGAAATTTTTTCTTCGAGCGCTGAAAGTTTTTTAAGAATTTTCACTGTCTCTGAAATTGCGCCGTAGGTTTTTGTTCCGTGACCGATTTTGAAAACTTTGGGGCGTGTTCTGCATACAGCGTATTTTGATTCGCTTGTTCCGATAAACGAAATCACTGTTGTTTCAATGAATGCATAACCGCAGCTCATAAAGTCATAGCCGTCTGCGACTTTTATTCCGACGGCTGCATGATTCTCTTTTGCGAAATGAAGGATGCTTACCGCATAACCTTCGTGAGATAAAAGCCCTGCAAGCAGAACTGATTTGTCGCTGCAGATTCCCGTTCCGTCAACTGCAGTCTCTACTGGAAAACGCGGGGCTTTGTCAATGGACGCGACTTTTTCCGTGTCGTATGGTATTGACTGAACGTAAGCTGTGATTAGTTCAAGGTATTCGTCATCATCCAGATTGTTTTCAAATCTGATTTTCCGAAAAGGTTTCAGAAGCTCTGAGTAAAATTCGGTCAGGTTTTTATCAAGCGCAAAGGATTGGTAATATTTTAAAAGCCAGATGTCGCCTATTCTCTCGGGAATCATTGCGGTTTTGGATGAATTTTTTGCCCCTGTGTATAAGGACAGGGGAACGTTTATTGTGAATGAGTAGTTGAGGTGTCTGAACGGGAAAGATATGTTTGCTGAAACAGAGCCTTTGCTCTGCGAGGGAGTGATTTTTGGAAATTCTGCGTTGTTCAAAATACCGCGTGGAAGCATTGCTGTATTTTTATTTAACTTTGAAGTAGAAAAGTCTGTCAGACATCAGAACCCTGCGTCATCATCGTTAAAAACTCAGCGGGGGTAACTATCATCATTTGTCTTATTATTGTATTGAGTGGATTAGAATTAATTGTTTGGTATCTGTAGGTTTGTCCTGCAGAGGCTGTCTGTCCCACCGTGAAAAAATCCGTTGGATAAGCTCGTATGATTACATACATCAGACAATCCATTTATCTAATTGTAAAACATAAATTTCTATTAATGTTCGACCCGAGAATTCTTCTGGCAATATCTGCGGCAATTCTTCTGATAACATTTATAATTGCCTCGTGGCAGGATTTAAAAACCCGAACCGTTTACGCGGTCACGTGGTATCCGGCAGCAATTGCCTGCGGAATTCTATCCGTATGCTTCTGGGTAATGGAATTCATCAGCGAAAACCCTGCTGCAATCTACGTACTGCTTACGTCACTTTTTGTAGCCGGTATTATGGCGATGTTTACCTTTTTCGGTCTCTTCGGCAAAGCCGATGCCAAAGCCATGATTCTGCTCGCTCTCGTTGTTCCCGTAACGCCTTTTGCCGACTGGATATTCCCGTCTCTTGCGATTTCATCAATCATCAACGCAGGAATTGTTGTGCTTATAGTTCCTGTTGTATCTTTCATCAGAAACCTCATCTCCAAAAACAAAGCTCCTTTCTGGCTGATGTGCTCGGGAATGCCCGTTGAAGGCAGCTCAATAACCAAATACTTCGGCTTCGTATCTGAATTAATCACAGAAGAGGACGGAAAAATAAACCGTGAATTCTGCAGACCCAGGAGTTCAATAAATGCTCTCCGCGAAAGTTCTTCACTCTCTCTTCGAGAGTTGAGAGAAAATCCGGATAAATACAAAGAGCAGCTTGACCTCTACGCAAAATCAGGCAAAGTCTGGATTTCGCACGGGATTCCACTTTTAATTCCGATAACTATCGGATATGTATTCGCTTTGTTCGGATTCTCGCTTGTGGATTTATTTATGGGGCTTGTTCTCTGAAAATTAATTAAGCCCGTATTTCTTTTTAAGTTCAATCCATTTATCCGAATCCATCAAATCCGTTAAACCGTGATTGATTTTTTCAAGCAGTTCTGTATTTTCTTTTCGCATGCCAACCGCAATTCCTTCGTTAACTCCTGTTTCACCCAGAATATAGATGTTCTTTGAATTTTCAGCGTATCCTCTGATAGCACTTTTTTCAAACACAACTGTTTGAACATCTCCATTGTCCAATGCGGAAAACATTTCGTCGACATAACTGTAGACTACAATTATCCCATCGCTCACCATGTGGTCGTAATCTTCACCGAAATTATTCCTGACAAAGTTTTGTGAGGTTGTTCCAGATGGAATTCCTATTGTTGCGTTTCCTGTGAAGAAATCGTCCATGGTTGTATTGAGATTTTTATTTGAGGCGACAACAATATCAAGCGTCATGTAAGGTTTTGAGAAATTAATCAGTTCCATTCTCTCTTCGGTGACGCTCATATCCGAGTAAATCAGGTCAATTTCACCTGAAAGAAGGGAGGGGATAATATTGTCCCAATTCATTGAAATGAATTCTATATTCATATTTTCGTGTTGTGCAATCCATTTCATTGATTCGACATCAAATCCTGAAAATTCTCCGGTCTTTGCATCTTGAATAATGAAGGGGTCTGTTCCGTCGGTATCGATTCCGACGTAGTATGTGTCTCCAGTGATGCAGCCTGCAGAGGTTACTGCAAAAATCAGTACTAAGACGACAGAGGATATGAGTTTTATTTTATTCATTCTTATGTCATTTTAGGTCGTTATAACATATTTAGTTTGGCGTATGGATGTTTTAGTGAATTGAGGCTGTCAAATCGTTATGTACCCTTGCGCTAAAAAAAATCTCCGATAAAATCTCATCAGAAAAAAAAATGATTTCAGAAAATCAGAGTGTTTTTCTCTTAACAACCCATGCAAGTTTTGTAAGCTTATCATGAATATTTTCTGAAAGATGCCCTCTTCTTGCGTAGTGTGTGATTTTATCCGCAACAATCATATTCCCTGAATCATCGTAAGCAGAGACCGCGCCGTGACCGCAGCAGAGTCTGAGGCGCTTTCCGTCTTTTCTTAATTCTGAATCAAGCTCGTGAGCGAGTTTCATCAGATTGTTGCGCTCTTCCGTTGCAAGTTTACTGTTTATATTCACCGACGTAATCAGATAATCGGGAATTGCCCCGTAGATAAGTCTCCAGCGCGACAAACTCTTTGGATTCAGAATACAGTCGCTTGTGAAAAGCAGACCGAACTCCGGTTCATAGAAAAATATCTGTCCCGCAAGGTGACCGCCGAAACTTTCCCAGACCTCAAGATGAATCCCTTCAAAATCAATTGTATCAATCACGGAAAAAACTCCGCGCTTGCCGATAGGCTCGGTTTTTGAGAGAATGACCTCTTTGGGCATATTGAGTTTTGAGATTGTGTTGATGTTCAGCGTATAAATTCTGACCAAATCCTTGTAGTTGTTGACTGCGGCAAAACCTCTTGAACCGTCATCAAGAAGTTTTTTGGTTGTCGGATGCATGTAAGCCGGAGCGGGCAAAAATCCTGTCATTCCCACGTGGTCTGCATCTCCATGAGTGCAGAGTACACGTTTTACGTCTGAGAAATCACCAAGTCCCAAGTCTTTCAGCGTAATCAGCCAGTCAGAGTAGTTCACACCGTAACCTGCATCAATCATCAGTTTACCTTTAGGTGTCTGGAAGATATGCAGACAACCTCCTCCGGGCGGTTGAAGAGTCCAGAAAGTTATGTCATTGTTCAGTTTGATTTTCTGCCAGTCACAGTAGAAGTTTTTCCCTGAGTTTCCGTAAAGGTAAAGACCGATACTCTGGATAATCCAGAGAACATCTTTTGGTTTTTTATCGAGCTTTGTAACGAGTTCAACAACCGCTTTTTCCGTGTCATCGAAATATTTGTCCCTGTCCTCTTCTTTTATCAAAGAGAGGTATGGAAGAATTCTTTTTATGTAGGACGGGGTTATGTATTTTCTTTTTCCGCTCAATTTATTCATCTTCCAATTCTTCTTTTATCTCTAATTTTTCAAGGTCGTCCAGCCAGAGTTTTTTGTCCGATGAGTTGAGCGATACGGTGTCCCATTTTTTTAGAACTTTTGCACGCTCTGCGTCTGCTACGAGTGCGGCAAGTTCAAGTTTGGTTTTTTCTGTTTCTGCTTCAACAGAGAGTATTGATTTCTGTATGACTTCGAACTCGTCGCGTTTGTGTTTGAGTTCGGCGCTGTATGATTCGGTGCGTTTTTTGTCGTCTTCGGTTTCTGAACCTGCAAGATGGAGTTTGTCGATGTCGTTGATTAAGGAGCTTATCTGTTTTTCTGCTGCGGTCATGTCTTTCTGCAGAGATTTTTTCTGTTTGGCAAGGTCGTCAAGTCTGTTTTCGGTGACTTTTCTGAGTCTTTTAAACCGTGCGTCCATCTCTTTCATTTTTTCGCGGTCTGAGTCTTTCAGTCCTGTCAGTTTGAGGATTGCACTTTGAACGTCTTTGTCGTTTTCTATGAGTTTGATTAAGTCTGCCTTTGAGCTGCTGAGGATTTTTTTGTCCATGTCAATCATGGCTTTGGAGATTGCTTTTCTTATCCATGAGGCGGGTTTCATTCCTTCCGCCTGAGAGCGTGCCGAGATTTCGTCAGCCATGCTCTTTGGGACTCGCAGTGAGAATTGGACATCACAGACTGCGTCGTCATTTTGGGTTGCCATGTAACTAATTGGGTTGCTAAATATATTAAGGGTTTCTATGTTGATTTTTATTTTTGGCGGTGATTTATTATTGTCGGGTACATCACGGTTGAGTAGAATCCGATTTTGATTTGCTTTCGTCAAGCAGTTTTTTCTTTTCCAAAAATTTCTTCTTCGACCTGTAATAATTCAGCGGGTGAACGGATTTTTCACAGAACCTGTCTTTGTTTACGCAGACGCCGTGCGTCAGCATTGTAGCGCACGACGGGCTTGTATATTCGTTCGTAAAAATATGATTCACCTGATAGCCCGTCATATCCGGGTTGTAGTCAGGACTTCGCGAAAAAATTCCTTCAATCTGCTCAGAGCTCATTCCTATATTATGCAGAAAAGCCACAAGCGAAAATCTTCCCGAGTGGGTTAAATTTAAACCCGCAGCTGCTCCCGCAATAAGCGCCTGAATACACGGAGGGTAAGCCGATTCGTCAATTGTTCCGAACTCAGATAAAGTTCTTTCCTGAACCTTTGCGATAATTTTGTCGCTCCACGGAAGAAACTCTTTTTCAATAGAGCCGGGAACATCCATTGGCAGACTTGAAGAAAGAACAAAACGAATCCGTTCTCCGACAAGCAAATCTTTTTCATCGTCCGTGATTTTAACGAAACCCGAATCAACCTCACGGTTGATTAAGCGCCATTTTGAATCTCGGACGTTTGAAGAAAGTTCAACGTAACGCAGAACCTGAAGATTTCCTGAGCCGAACGAAATTCCAAGTTCTTCATTGACTTTATCTTTGAGCGCTTCATTTTCTTCAACCTTAAGATATCCGTAGACGCGTCTTGCTTCCATTTTACAGAAGCGTTCTATCGTTCTTTTATCTTTTGCGCAGGAGACTAAAACTCTTGCAAGAACATAAGTAATAATATCGGATACTCTGTCTTCTTTATCCTCGGGATAATCGTTTTTGCCGTCTATTGCATAACACACGCGCTCGGCGGCTTTATCCAGATATTTTTTGCCGAGCGCAGAACCCGAAAGTCCCTGAACTTTAATACCGCGTGAGGCTAAAACCCCCTGTGCTTCTTTTAAAAAAGGGTAGTGTGTTAAATCGCGCAGTTCAACGGCAGCGCGCATGATTTTTAATCTGCCTCGATTCTCGGGGCAAGCAGATATCCTATTTTTCCTTTGCCGTCTGCGTAAACAAAGGAGAACTGAACGGGGTGATCGTTTCCGAGCCTTATCTGAACTTTATCCGCGCGGCTTATGGCTTTACCCATGTCTTTTAGATAGTCAAGAGAGAAGAGTGATTTTGCGTCCGCGCATGTGATGTAGTGAATGTCATCGCCTGCGAGTTCGCGCTTGATTCTGTCCGAGTCGCCGTCTGCGTTCATTGTAAACACTTTGGTTTCAGCTGAAACCGAGAGGAGAATTTTGTCGGAGACCATGTTTGAGGCTTTTATTGCGTCGTTGAACATTGCCCCGGGGATTTCAAATGTTGCTGGAAGGTTTAAGTTCGGCGCGTTCGGGTCTTTTCTTATTGTCTTTGTGTCAAGCAGTGTTATTGAATATTCATAGCCGCCGAAACTGATTTTGAGTTTCTTTCCGGTGTCATCAAGTTCAAGCGAAACTACGTCGCTTTTGCCAATCATCGCCATCATCGAGCGGATTTTTTCGATGTCGAGACCAATTTCGCAAGGTTCTGCGGTGTATGTTTCAAAAGCTGATGCTTCGAGTTCAAGTGAGACCATCGCGACGTTTGAAGTATCTACGGTAATCGTTCTGATTCCTTTTTCGTCAACGTGGAGACGGCATTCATTTACAAGTGCCGAGACTGCATCTATTGTCTCGCGAAAGATTTCTGCCTGAATTGTTGCTTTTAACATCAGTATACCCCCTGCGGCATATAATCATTGATTACAGCACACAGACTTTAATATTTATTTATATGGTTTCCAATATAAATAAGATAATAGGTATTTGAGAGGAAGATTATGGGTTCACAGTGGGGCAAGGACAGTGTCTACAGGAAATCAGTGCGCGACGGATACAGAGCACGTTCTGCATATAAGTTAGCGGATATTAACGAGAGATTCAATATTATCAGAAGAACGGATAATGTGGTTGATTTGGGTTCGGCTCCGGGAAGCTGGCTTCAGGTTTTGAAAACCATGACGGACGGTAAACTCTGCGGTGTGGATTTGAATCCGATTTCACCGATTGAAGGGGTTATTACTTTTCAGGGGGATTTTACAGACCCTGAGATTCAGGCTAAAATCAGGGAGGCAATGCCTTTGGTTAATGTTGTTGTCTGTGATGCTTCTCCGCATTTATCCGGGGCTAAGGCTTATGATCAGGCTCGCGTTATGGATTTGAATGAGGCGGCTTTGAATTTTGCGGAGAAGCTTTTGAAGCAGGGCGGTAATATGGTTATGAAGTCGTTTCAGGGAACGGATTTTAATGACCTTGCGGATTTGGTTAAGACGAGATTTTATTTTGTGAGGGTTATCCGGTCGAGCGCGACAAGAAGGGGAAGCACGGAGTGTTATATTGTGGCGAAGAATTTCATCGGCGATGCAATTGATGACAGGATAAAGGCTAAGGAGGAATAATAAAATGGAGTATGTCTGTCATTATGAATCACCGCTTGGCAGAATTACTCTTGCAAGCGACGGAGAAGCGCTGATTGGGCTTTGGTTCGACGGACAGAAATATTTTGCGGATTCTCTTTCAAAAGATAATATGGAAAGAGACCTTCCCGTTTTTGAAGATACAAAACGCTGGCTCGATATTTATTTTAGAGGTGAAGCTCCTGATTTTACACCGCCTTTGGTTATGAGGTGTTCTCCTTTTCGGCAGTCTGTGCAAAAGATTATGCTTGGTATTCCTTACGGTCAGACGATGACCTACGGAGAGATTGCCGAACGAGTTGCAGGGGAGCGGGGTTTGAAGAAGATGTCAGCTCAGGCTGTTGGAGGGGCTGTCGGTCATAATTCTATTTCTATAATTATTCCGTGCCACCGCGTTGTCGGTTCAGGGGGAAGTCTTACTGGTTATGCTGGCGGGATTGATAAGAAGGCGGAGCTGCTTAAGCTTGAGGGTGCTGATATGGGGAATTTTTATATGCCGAAAAAGGGGACGGCGCTGTAAAAAAACAGTTTATAATATTTCCATCAGTTCGTCAGCACTGCTGCAGTTTTTTGATTTTTTACTGCGTGCAATTATTCCGGATTCTTTCATTGCCTCTATAGTTTCGTTATTTGGAGTTTCAATTTTTAATTCAAACGGGAATCCGTTGTTGCGGACAAATGATGATAAAAATATATTTACTGCGCTTGATATATTTGTTCCAAGTTCTCTGCAGATGATTTCAGCACGTTCTTTTGTTTCTGTATCTATGCGGATACTCATAGCTGATGTTTTCGTCATATTGCTCCATTGTATATAATATGTATTTCATTTATGTTAATTTGTATGTGCAATTCTGATTTATGAAGATTATTTTATTTCTGTTATCACCCATCCAGAATCACGCGCTTTACTGACGGTCCCGTATTTTTTCAGGGTAATACATTATGCCATTAGCAGTCTCAAAGTAAGAATCAACCCTAAACTTATTCATGGCAAGGACAAGTTAGATTTAATTGTAAATCAAATATTACTTATCAGAAATTGTTAATCCCATATTATGATTAAAAGAAACACCCGCGCTGCACTATATCTTCTTTCGCTGAGTGATGGTAGTATGACAAAAATCAGACATATGAAATTGTTGTTTTTGGCATCACATCAGCTTGGGCTGTATGATTTTATACCGTATAAATATGGTCCCTTCTCTTATGAGTTATATAATGATTTTAAGCCATTACAGAGAGATGGTTATCTTTTTGAGACAGCATCTGAGGAATGGAGACTTAAAGACGGATGGCCATTTCCAAAACCAGATACAGGGGTTCGTCGAATTCTCACAAAATATTACAATGAATATGAAGGGATAACTGATAATGAACTTCTGAATAGGGTTTATGAGATGTACCCGGATTACTCTGTAAACAGTTGTTGTTTTGATATAAAACATCATTATACTGCAAAGCAGGAATCAGGTATTGTTACAATTGGATATGAAGGTAAAAATTTTGATGAGTTCTTGTATCAGCTAATTAAAAATAATGTTGATATTTTAGTTGACGTTCGAAGAAATGCTTATAGTATGAAATACGGCTTTAGCAAAGCTCAATTGAAACGTGTGTTTGAACATTTTCAGGATGATTGGATAGAACATAAGATGAGTTATATTCACATACCTGAGTTAGGAATTGCATCTGATAAACGTAAGGATATCGAAAAGACCGGATACAAAAAACTCTTTGAGGAGTATGAAGCTGAACTGGATACTAAGCAGGTATATCTTGACCAGTTAATTCAGATGTCTCAAACAAAGAAAATAGCGCTTATGTGCTTTGAGGCAGATGTTTCATGTTGTCATCGAGGTGTTATTGCAAAACGTATGCGTGAGACTGGATTTTCTGTTGAGGATATATAATTGAGTCATTATTTGTGGTATGGATGAAATATGCGTTCAAATGTAGAAACAAAAAAAGTACTGCTTACGGTAAAGGCTTCCCCTGAAAATAGTAAGAAATACGGTGCAACTTTGTGTACTGCCGGTATTACTGACACGGGAGAGTGGATTAGACTGTATCCTGTTCAGTATGCTGATATTATCAGAACAAATATTCCACGTTATTCTTGGATTGAGGTGGAATGTTATAAGGATTCAGAACATGATTTGCGCAAAGAAAGTTACAAGATAGTTCCTGATACTTTGCGGGTTGTTGAGTACCCAAGAGATATTTCAAAGGGAAAACCTGACTGGTCATATCGTAACAATTTAATTCTGCCGCATATTTCTAAAAGTATGGCTGATCTTGTTGAGCAGTCTAAATGCGACAATACTTCTCTTGGGCTGATTAAACCAGTTGATATTATTGATTTTTATCTGGAGACTACTGATTTGAATAATGAAGATTACTCTCAGGATATGCAGATGCTTTTGACTGGTGAAAAAATTCCAGTGTTAAAGAAAATTCCTCATTATTCTTATGATTTTAAATGTAACGGGTGTTGCACAGAGAGTTCATGTACTTCAAACGGTCATCATTCATCTGTTTGTCTTGACTGGGAAATGGCGGCTTCGTTTGTAAAGTGGAAAAGAGATTTTCCTGATAATTATGAAAGTAAAATGAAGAGTAGGTATTTTGATTTTATGAATAGCCGTGATTTATATCTCTTTATGGGAACACACCATATCTATAAGACCTGGATGATAATCGGGCTGTATTATCCACCAAAAAGACAGGATAAGTCTTTGTTTGAGTTTTGATTGTTGTGGTTGTCGTAGGTTTATGTATTTTTGATGTTTTAAGCAAGTAATCATTTCTCTTCCCTATCTTTATGGTGTGGTGCCAGATATGACCACTACAGCAATGTCGTGATAGAAGTTATTTTAATTTAATAAGACCATACTCACAAGAATTTCTTGTTAATTCAAAGAGAGGGGGCACGGTAAATGAGGCTGCTTGATAGTGATTTTGATCATGTTGTGAAGGAATTTTCTTTGAAGTATATGTAATGAGGAGAGATAAGTGTGGATTTGTTTTGCTGTTTAATTTGTTATGGCGGTAATTGAGATTGAAAAATCTCCGGTTTATAAGAAGATATGTTGTGGTGTCTAATTTCAGTTCTGTATCATATCTATGACAATTCAAAGAGCGCAAAGAATTTGTTTTAAAATCAGAGGTCATAATGAGCCTTTTTATTCGTTTACAATTTTGATCATCCGAAATTGTTGGTTTAATATATACTTTCTTCTTGCGGCATTTTTGCTTTGAGATGTTATTTTGAGTTGTTTTGTTTTTTATTTCAAATTATCTAATTCCTGATTTTTTATTATGCTTAAACCGATTCGTATTCTAACATTTACATTTTGGCTCAGAACTTATTTCCATTCGCTTTTGTAAAAATGATTTTGATGAAGAAGATTATTATTTCTTTATTGGCGATGCTTGTCGTCTGCTTGTGTGTAGTTCCTGCGAGCGCGACTTCATCAGATGATGTATCGAACAATGCGAACAAAATCACTTTTAAGGTTTCACCATGGGTTGGTTTTACGGGAAATGAGGATGTGCAGACTCAGTATGGAAATGTTGTTCAAAATGAAAACGATGATTTTGAACTTCAGGTTACTTCTGCTGTGAGTGATATTAAATTTTCATTAGAGTGGCAGTTAGCACCAATTTATAATCAACTTAGATTAAGTATAATGGCACCAAATGGTCAAATACTTGGAACTTTTGGTGATAGCTATGATGGAGTAATTGATGGTAAAATTCCAGTTGAAGTACAACTATCAGCTCCAAGCCCTGGTGAGTGGACAATTAGGGTTATTGGTTATTCAGTATCAATCTCACAAAACTATGCTCTTTATGTGTTAGAAACGTAATTTAATTTTGGCATTGATGCAAATTATAAAATACTTATCTTTATTTTTAGTTTTGACATTATTTTTTAGTAGCAACGCGTATGGACTTGATGATGGAATTTATACTGCTGATATTTACAGCCTAAAAAACCATGATGTGAATATTAAAAATTTAGATTTAGATGATGAAATTAAGGATTATTTTACACCAATAGAAGATAATGAAAAGCATAACTTAGATTTTTTAAAACGTGACACAGTGTTCACATTTTACAATTTATTCACAGATACACCATTTCGCGACTTCGCCCGCTCTTTTACACCAATTTTATTTGCTCTGTTAGGTCTGTTTGGATTTTTCTTTGTACTCCGCTTTGCATCCAAAGAACGTAAAAGCTCCAAAGTGCCGGGTGAAATTATGGAATATCTTTCAAAACACCCCGGCTCATCACAGGCACAAATCGTTGAAGCCTTAGGAAAATCACGCGGTTCAGTTGCACACCATATCAAAAAACTCTTAAATGAGAGGCATATTTATACAGATTCAACCTTTGCTCACCAGAGATATTACGTTCAGATGCTAAAGAAAACATCACCCAAAGATAAACTAAACGCACTAATGAGCAACAGAAAATGCAGGGAAGTTATCAGCATTCTCATCAGGAATCAGGGACTTACACGCAAGGAAATAGCCGATGAGATGAATATGAAACCCATTGCTGTTTTTCGTTATATCAAAATATTAATTGAAGGCGGAATACTCATAGATGTCAGAGACGGGCATAAACTCAGGTATCTGATAAAAGAAGAAATTAAAGATGATATTGCTGAGATAGTAATGAGGGAAAATCAGGGTGAAGAAATGGTTTTCAGGGATGGACAAAAATAAATGTAAATTTTGTGACTTATTTTAATGTGTCGGAGATTATCGCAAGCCAGAATATAGAACGTTTTAACATTTACATTTTTGCTCAGAAGATTTAACTGTACTCGTGATAAATAAAAATTGTGATAAAATGACACCGAAAAAAATACCAAAACCAGAACCAGGATTTGCTCGTGCCCCTGAAGCAGGTTTTGCCAGAGCTCCTGAAGCTGGATTTGCACGCGCTCCGGAAAACAAACAGAACAAAGAGTAAACTGATTCGTAAATGGAAACAGAGACTCATGAACAAAAAGATAAGAATAACTCTTATCTTCCTATTCTTCAAGATTACAAATATTACGATGTCTTCAGCGCAGTATTCAAAATATCTGACCTTTGTAATCTGAACTGCACATACTGTTATCGTGAAAACGCAGCACAGACTCATGCACTTCAGCATATGAACCCTGTTGTAATTGATAAAGCCTTAGCATCAATTTTAGAATACAAAATGAATCTATACAAACGTTACGGGTGGGACAGGCAGCCTTATCTTTATTTTATCTGGCACGGCGGAGAGCCGCTTATTGTTGGCGTTGAGCGGTTCAAAGAAATCATTGAAATTCAGAATAAATATCGTGCCCTTGGTCTGAGAATTGATAACTGTGTTCAGACTAACGGCACTTTGATTAATGAAGAGT
>JAUNXW010000157.1 GCA_030539595.1 Methanocorpusculum sp.
CCCTTAGCTAAGCAAGTCGCAGACTTGCGTTATCACGGCAGCATTTTTCAAGTGAGGGAGCGAATTGGCTGAGGCGATAGCCGAAGGCGCGACCGAGCGCAAGAAAAATGCGATTGCCGAGAGATTCGCGTAGATTTGCGGTTTGTTTTTGTGAGGCGAAGCCGAACTTCTCATAAATTCATATCAACGCTGAGCGGAGTGATAAACGGAGCGAAGCACAAAACTTAGTCTAAAAAAATTAGTGATGTACAAATCTGAGTTTGAAAAATTTTCTTTGGCACTGCTATAATTAATATTTATTAAATAAATCTCTGGAGAAATCATATGAAGAAAGATTCAAAGAAAGACAGCGCAGTTTCACCGGTTATCGGTACAATTCTGCTTGTGGCAATCACCGTTGTGCTTGTCGCAATTATTTCAGCCGTTGTCATGGGAATGACCGGCAATGTAGGTCAGACATACACAGTTGGTGTTAAAGTAACTAATGATGGTTCTAATACAATTGTAACAATCACCGGCGGTGACTTAAAACAAATGACTGAGGCTTATATTATAAATGCAAGTACTAATAAAAAACTCACTTCAATTGAAGTCGGAATTCCAAATACAGTAGATCCTGCATTAACTGGTGAAACAACTGTTGTTGGTAAATTCTCAACAGGCAATCAGACAATCTGGTCTGGTAATCTCCAGTAAATAAAACCATAACAGGTTATAAAAACAAAAAGCCCCTCACCAATGAGGGACTTTTCTAAAATTTTCCGCCCGCGTTTTTTCTTAAACTAAAAAATTACCTGCTGCCAATTAAAAAAAAACATCACATCAAAATAAAATAAAAAATCCGCAGAACAAATTCACGAAGTGGGATTAACAAAAAAATAATCGAACCTGACAAAATTATTTTGCATCATCAAGAATACGCATCACATTATCATAAAGAATTGGAATATCTTCTGTTACTATTTGCCAGACAGTTCTGATATCAATACCCTGATAACCGTGAACAAGCTTATCCCTTGTTTTAGCAAGACTGCTTACAGGAATTTCAGAATGTTCTTCACAGAATATTTCAGACAACTGCTTTGCAGCCTCACCTATAATTATAATCGACAAAATCATTCCGTTCTGATAAATTTTACGTGAACAGAACTCATCATATGTAATTACATTCAACTCGTTCAGAATATTTTTCGACTGGTCACGGATATCACGAAGATATAAAAAAATCATCCTTCATACTGCAGCAATCTCCCCTCCCACCAGAATAATATCTCGTATTACATAAGGCTTCAGATTAGGATTCATCCACTCAAGCGAAACAAAATCAATATTCCTATTGAACAGTGTCTCAAGATATTCTGTAACCCCTGCATAATCCCTAAGATTCCCGCGCCCCTGCTTAAATGTATATACAATATCTATATCTGAATCGGGCGAATCCTCACCCCTTGAAACAGAGCCGAACAAACCGATTGTATCAATACCGAAACGTTCCCGTATCTCTGTAAGATTCAACTCAAGTTTTTTAAGGACGTCCTCTTTCACACTGAAATATTCATCAGACATTGCTAATGATTAATTGTAGGCGTAAGGTAATAAATTTGTCCATGAAAAATAGTATAACACCATAACATCTCAAATCATAGAAACAACCTTAGAAAGAACCTCCGCAGAATACAGCGGAAGATTAACCAACCCGTCATCAATTTTAAAATCAGCCATTGACAATCTCACAGACACATCAGGACTGAACTTCTCCCGAAACGTTTTCAAACTCTTGGCTTTCAGATTCGTCTCAGCCTTAACCTCAACAGGAACAGGTTTTCCAAAAACCCCTGCAATAAAATCAACCTCAGCATTTCCCCTGTCATTTGTCCAGTAATAAACATCAACATCCTTTTGAATCATCATCTGCTGAGCCGCATACTGCTCGGTCAAAGCCCCCTTAAACTCGGAAAACAAAACATCACCATTAACAAGAGTACTGCTTTCAAGAGAAACCATACAAGACAAAAGCCCCACATCAACAACAAACAACTTGAACGCCCTGAAATCCTCATACGCCTTCAATGGAATATGCGGAGTTGTAACTCTGCTGACTTTGTACACAAGCCCGCAGTCGCAAAGCCATAAAAGAGCAAGTTCAAAATCCTTAGCCCGTGCACCTTCCTTAATAATTCCGTAAATAAATTTCTTATTCTCCTTAGACAACTGTGCAGGGATACTGTTCCAAATCATCCTAATTCGCGGAATAATTTCAACAGGTGCATGTTTGGATAAATCCTGTTCATACGAATCCAGAATTCTCCTCTGAATCTCACGTGCCTTATTGTAATCACCGCTTTGTGCAAAATCACTTACAACTTCGGGCATACCGCCGATATAATAATAATTTTTCAGTGCCGAGATATAGATATCTTTGAATGTAGTAATAGAATCAAAACTGCATTCATAAATCAAATCCGCAAACTGTTCTTTTCCTACAGCTCTCAAAAATTCCGTAAACGATAGAGGATATAAATCTAAAAATTCAACTTTGCCCACAGGAAATGATGTCCCCTCGTGAAGAGCAACTCCAAGAAGTGAACCTGCACAGATTATATTATATTCAGGGGCTTCCTCACAAAAATATTTCAGCGACGTAAGCGCTCTTGGAGTTTCCTGTATCTCATCAAATATCAAAAGTGATTCTGACGGATTTATTTTTTCTCCAAAATATAATTCAAGATTAGGAATTAAATATGACGGGCTTATGTTTTTATCGAATATTGTTTTTACAATATCATTGTTGTCAAAGTTGACATAATAGGATTTTTTGTATTGGGTTTTTCCAAACTCTTTCATTATCCATGTTTTTCCGACCTGACGGGCACCCCTTATAATGAGCGGTTTTCTGCTCGGCTTCTCTTTCCATTTTATTAAATCATTGATTAGTTCCCGATACATCTTTGTAAGAATATATTGTATCTTTAACTACATAAATTACAACGATAAAATGTACTCGCGCCACACTTTTTACAACGAAAAAATGTACGTGCTAATTCGGCATAAAATATTCATCTTAAAAAATCAGAATAAAAATAGTTTTGGACTCGCTCAGAGTCCGAGCTTCTTTGAAAGCTCATCGATTGGAATTGCGTGAACCATTGCTGCTTCACGAATAGTCTCATTGTTTGCAATTGCGCATCCGAGACAGCCCATTCCAAAGCTCTGAAGAATTCCTGCTGCTTCCGGCTTCTCGCGGAGAAGGTCGGCTATAGTTGAATCAAGTGTGATTGCCATCACTATTATTTTGGTTGGATTACTACTTGATGTTTTTGAAAGTGTACCTATTAACCGTTATCGGCATCATCATAATCAAACAAGCTCAACAAACACTCTCTTAACTCACGCATAGTTTTAAGTGGGTAAAAGGTGTAATTATTACACATAATACCGACTTAAAAGGTGTTGAGATATGGAACGGCTCATCAACAGCGAACTTCAAAAATGGAAAAATTCCAAAACAAGAAAGCCTCTGATACTTCGCGGTGTAAGGCAATGCGGAAAAACATGGATACTGAAAGAATTCGGAAGACAAAATTTTGAAGACGTCGCATACTTCAGTTTTGAAAACAACGCCCCACTCTTCTCTTGTTTTGAAACAGACA
>JAUNXW010000022.1 GCA_030539595.1 Methanocorpusculum sp.
GTGGCTTTCGTGGTGCAGCGAAATAAAACCGCACCTCAACAAACCAACTTACCCAAAATAAACTCAAAGACCAACAGTAAACTTACACGAAACACACCCGCACCACAACGCAAGCCCTTCTGTCTTGCTACGCGAAGCGAGTTCACTACATCCACCTCGCAAAACAACCCCCAAATCTCACAAGTCTCATTCAATTACAATTATATCATTGAAAAAACCATAACAAACTAATAATGTACGGCGTAATCGACATAGGCTCAAACACAATAAGGCTTGCCCTCTACAAAATAATCGACAACAAAATCGAAATGATGCTCAACAAAAAATACACCGCAGGTCTTGCACAGTACATCAAAAAACAGCACCTCGAACCAAGAGGAATAAAAACAGCCGTAGACGTCTTAAACGAATACAACCTCATCCTTGAACACATCAGAGTAAAGCGCCTGTACATATTCGCAACCGCAGTATTCAGAAACATAGACAACACAGAAGAAGTCCTTGCCGAAATAAAAGAAAAATGCGGACTGAAAATTCAAATACTCACAGGCGACGAAGAAGCCGCATACGACTATTACGGAGCAGTTCAAAACTCAGACCTCACAGACGGTCTCTTAGTCGACATAGGCGGAGGAAGCACAGAACTTGTAGTCTATGAAAACAAAAAAATAATCCACACCGCATCAATACCCGCAGGCTCTCTTACAACATACAACTCATTCGTAAAAAACATCATCCCCGACGTCTCGGAAATCGAAGAAATAAAAAAGTTCGTAAACAGTGAACTCGAAAGAATCAGCCTGCCCGAACTTAAATCCGACATCATCTGCGGCGTTGGCGGTTCAATTCGCGCAAGCCTCAAAGTTTTAAAAGAACTGCACGAAGACATCAAAAACGAATACGACATCTCAGCCCTCGACGAAATATTTTCGATGATTCAAACCGACAAACGCGAAATAACCTCGCTCATCCTTGCAGCAGCTCCGGAGCGAATTCATACACTCATCTGCGGAATAACAATCTTAAAAACGGTCGCAGAACATTTCGGCTCAAAAAACGTCATCGTCAGTAAATCGGGCGTAAGAGAAGGTTTCCTCTGCTACCAGCTCGAACAAAAAGGAGTAATTTCATGCTGCCGGAAATAATCGTTCCAGAATACACCCAGAACAGAGAACTCTCATGGCTCAAATTCAACGAAAGAGTTCTCGCAGAAGCCGCAGACGAAGCCGTTCCATTAATGGAACGGCTGAAATTCGTCGCGATATTCACAAGCAACCTCGACGAATTCTTCATGATTCGCGTCGGCAGTCTCTACGATTTAAAACACGTCAACGATTCGGTAGACAACCGCTCGGGAATGACCTACAGCCAGCAGCTTGACGCCGTATTTGCCGCAGTCAAACCTCTTTACGCAAAAGCCGAAGAGGTATATCTGAACATTGAAACAAAGCTCAGACGTCATAAAATCTCAAACCTCTCGACTGCCGAGCTGAACGCATCACAGAAAAAATTCATCGAAGTCTATTACAAAAGGGAGATTGAGCCGATTATCTCCCCGCAGATTGTAGATTCACATCACCCGTTCCCTCACCTGAGAAGTAAAGTCATTTACGCAGGCGCTCTCTTAAAAGACAGCGGGCGCTCTTTCTTCGGAGTTGTCCCCGTTCCCCAAACTCTGCCCGAAATTGTTTATCTTCCGGGAAGCACGCTGAAATTTGTTCGAACCGAAGAAATTCTCTTAGACCATCTGGAAAGCATCTTCAACATGTATGATACCGCAGAAAAAACTCTGCTCTGCGTCACAAGAAACGCCGACATCAACCCAAACGATGAGGCGTTCGATATCAACAGCGACTTCAGAATCAAAATGCAGAAACTGCTCTCCAAAAGAAAACGTCTTGACCCCGTAAGACTTGAGCTTTCAAACGACATCAGCGACCGCTCAAAAAATCATTTTTGTCATGCCCTGAAAATCACGGAAGAACAGATTTACATCTCAAAAGTTCCAATGAAACTCGGTTATGTCTACTCATTGTATGACAAACTTTCTCCCGCACAGAAAAAAGTTCTTGAATACAAAGAATTTTCGCCGTGTCGTTCACCTTCGGTTATTTCAGGCGTGAGCATGTTTCGTCAGGTCTCAAAGCACGATATTCTTCTTTCGTATCCGTTTGAAAGCATGAAACCGTTCCTTGACCTCGTGAAAGAAGCGGCTTACGACAAGGACGTCATCTCAATAAAAATTACAATCTACCGCCTTGCCAAGCGCACAAAACTTGTGGATTACCTCTGCACCGCAGCGGAAAACGGAAAAGACGTTACTGTTATGATTGAACTGCGTGCGAGATTTGACGAGCAGAATAATATCGACTGGTCTGAGCGTCTTGAAGATGCGGGCTGTAAAATCATCTACGGGTTTGAAGACTACAAAGTTCACTCAAAAATCTGCCTGATTACGAGAAAAGAAAAAACCGAAGTGAAATACTATGTTCAGGTTGGAACGGGCAACTACAACGAAAAAACCGCGGAGCTGTACACTGACCTTTCGCTGATGACGGCAAATCAGATAATCGGGCGCGAAGCAAACGATTTCTTCAAAAACATGGCTGTAGGAAATCTTGAAGGTTCATACACCAACCTTCTGGTATCACCGGTCAGCCTTAAAAGCACTGTCCTTAAACTCATTGACGAAGAAATCGCAAAAGGCAGTGAAGGACGCATAAGAATTAAAATAAATTCGATAACAGATGTCGACATCATGGAAAAATTCAAGGAAGCCTCATGTTCTGGCGTTAAAATCGAATTAATGGTCAGGGGTATCTGCTGTATTCTGCCGGATATGCCCGGAAGAACTGAAAATATTACGGTAAAAAGCATTGTCGGCAGATTTCTTGAGCATTCAAGGATTTACTGTTTCGGAAAAGCCGATGAAGAGATTATGTATATCTCATCGGCAGATTTTATGACGAGAAACACCGAACGCAGAGTTGAGGTTGCGTGCAGAATTTTTGATTCGGAAGTTCAGAAAAGAATAAGACATATTCTGGACGTTGTCTGGTCTGACAATGTAAAGGGCAGAATTCTTCAGTCTGACGGAAACTACACAAGAATCGATTCATCAAAAGAACCTGTTAACAGCCAGCTGGTTTTTTTGAACGAAGCATTGGTAGCCGAACCTCAGGCAATTGAGGTGACACGCAAAATTGTCAAACCATTAAAACAGGAGAGTAAATAAATGGATTATTCAATTTCAACCCACTGTCTGATAAGTAAACCTTTGAAAGATGCGCTTGATGAACTTGAAAAACATACTAAGTTCGTAGAAGTAATGTCAGACGGGCTTCATCTTTTATCGGACGCAAAACTTTTGTCCGAGTATGATTTCAAATACAGCATTCACGCTCCTTCGCGCGGAGTAAACATAGCTTCGGTTCTCGAACCGATAAGACGAGCAACCGTTGACGTAGTCAAAGCGATGTTTCCTATTGCGTCTGAGTTTAACGCGCCCGTTGTGATTCACCCCGGATATTTTGCGTGGGAAAATGAACAGGAGACAGCCAAAAATGCGCTGAAAAAATCGCTTGCCGAAATTTCAGCGTCCGCAAATGATTACGGTGTGAGATTTTTCATAGAAAATATGGGCAACTGGGGTTATTTCTTTTTGAAGACCAAAGAAGACATCCCTTTATTAAACGGCGCAGAATTTTGTCTTGATGTTGGTCATGCAAACGAGGTCGGCGTCCTTGATGAATTTCTGAAAGTTAAGTTCAGCCACATTCATCTTCACGACAACAACGGAAAAAAAGACAGCCATTGGGCTGTCGGAGAAGGAAATATTTCTTTCGCGCAAGTTATGAAAAAGATTAAGGAAAACAGGGTTGAGCATCCTGTAATCGAAGTAGAATCACTTGAAGGCGCTCTTTTGAGCCTTGAACGGCTCAGAGGTTTTGAATGAAATTCAGATGGGAAATTAAACTGAGTATTGTCCTGATACTTTTAACAGCAGCTGTCTATGCTGTAAAAATTGCGGTAATCGGAGATGACGGTTCAAGCAATACTCTGACTTATATTTTCAACGCTCTGGGTTTTCTTCCGCTGAATGTTTTGTTTGTGACGCTGATAATTAACGGGCTTTTGTCGGTTCGTGAAAAACGCGAGAGGTCGGAAAAGATGAAGATGGTTCTTGGCGCGTTTTTTTCCGAGTTCGGTTCAACTCTTCTTAGAACATTTGTTGCGTGCGATACAAATCCCAATAAAATCCGCGGGGTTATGAATGTCAGTAAAAGCTGGAAGAGGGCTGATTTTGCAAAAGCCGCGAAAGAGATTGATGAAATATGTCCTGTGATGAATCCTGATGCATCGGATTTGATAAAGATAAGAGATATACTTTCCAAAAATCATGATTTTCTTCTTCGTGCGGTTGAAAATCCTGCATTCCTTGAGGAGAATAGGATTACAAAACTTATGCAGGAGCTGTTTCATCTGGATGAGGAACTGAGAAGCCGCGGAGATATTGATGCACTGCCGGTGTCTGATATCAGTCATCTTGCAGGAGATGTCAACAGGGTTTACTGCACTTTGTCTGCTGTGTGGCTTTCGCATATGGAGTATTTGTCGGAGAATTATCAGTATCTTTTGTCGCTTGCGCTCAGGAGAAGTCCGTTTATGGAAGAAGATGATGTGGTTGTAAGGTGATTTTGTTTAACGATTGAGTTCAGAGTATTCACATGACGATTGGACAGACTTCTTACCACAGTGAGTTTGTCCAATAGAGCTTGTCCAATCGTCATGTGAATCTGTTTGACAAGATTTTTTCACGATTGGACAAACTCAACACATTACAATCCCACTATCTAAATTCATTACGCATTAGCGCCAATATTTATTACACAAATGCCGATTCATCCAATAGACTACAGATATGGAACGCCGGAAATGAAAAACATCTGGACGGAAGAATATCGTTTCAAATGTATAGTTAAAGCCGAGTGTGCTCTCGCACACGCTGAAAGCGTTGTTGGAATGATTCCAAAAGAAGACGCCGACAAAATAGAACAGTCGGCTCTGAAAGCTTCCAATGCACGAGCCAAAGAAATTGAGGCTGAAATAAACCATGACACAATGGCAGTCATCAGAGCAATAACCGAAGTCTGCGGGGACGCGGGAAGATGGGTTCACTACGGGGCAACTTCAAATGATATCTTAGATACCGCTACGGGCCTTCAATTAAAAGATTCCCTGAACCTCATCGAAACAAAACTCAAAGACCTGCTTGCAGTTCTTCTCAAGCGTGCGGATGAGACCAAAAATCTTGTATGCATTGCAAGAACCCATGGTCAGCATGGTGTCCCCACAACTTACGGGCTTCGTTTCGCCATCTGGGCTTCTGAAGTTGCAAGACACATTGAAAGGCTCAGAGAAATCAGACCGAGAGCTGTTGTAGGTCAGATGACAGGAGCTGTTGGAACAATGGCTGCGATGGGCAGTAATGGAATTGATGTTCAGCGCGAAATGATGAAATATCTAAAGATAGGTTCTGTCGATGTCTCATGTCAGGTTATTTCAAGAGACAGATATGCTGAATATATTTTCATGCTCGCAAACATTGCAACAACTTTAGATAAAATCGGTGTTGAGATTCGTTCTCTTCAAAGAACAGAAATTGGTGAGGTCGAGGAGGCTTTCGGCAAAAAACAGGTCGGTTCATCGACAATGCCTCATAAGAGAAACCCGATTAAATCCGAGCAGGTCTGCGGTCTGGCAAGAATTGTTCGAAGTATGATTGAGCCTGCTTTGATGAATAACACTCTTTGGGACGAAAGAGATTTGACAAACTCATCGACAGAAAGAATCACATTCCCCGAGGCTACAATCCTGACAGATCACTGTCTTAAGCTTATGACAAGTGTGTTAACCAATCTGACAATTAAAGAGGATGCGGTTGAACGTAATCTGAATTATCTGCACGGTGTGAATCTTGCCGAATCGGTTATGATTGAACTGACAAAGCGGGGAATGAACAGGCAGGATGCGCATGAAATTATACGCGAGAGTTCTATGGAGGCGCTCGCAAAACAGAGCCCGTTAAAAGATATTCTTTCCGAGAAGACGGAGATTACAAAATATATTTCGCCCGAAGAACTCAAAGGTCTGCTTAACGCAAAATCATACATAGGTCTTGCGGTTGAGCAGGTGGATAATCTTATCAGAAAACTTGAGGTGTTATAAAAATAATTTTTTTAAGGTCAGAGAAACTTTCCAATGGATTCGCATAACGATTGAACAAGCTCTCTTAGATAAAAATCCCGGATTATAATTTAACCGCTCAAAAAATCATTCCAATCATCATTATCCACCCGCAGTAAACAGCCGACGCAATAACCGTAACAATTGCTCCAGTCTTAAAATACTGTATAAAGCTCAGGCTCTCACCGCTTTTTTCCGCGTGCTGAATAACAATAATTGTTGAAGCCGCTCCAAGAATTGTCAGAGTTCCAGCACACGTAGTTCCCGCAACAGCAGCCATATACATGGGAAGAGCAGCCCCTGCTGTTTCAAGCACCGGAAGAATCATTAAAACAAACGGCACGTTTGAAACAAACTGTGAAACAATCACACCTGTAAAAAGCAGAACCGGAACGGATGTTGAAATCGAATCCGGAAGAAGTGTCTGAATAAATCCGCTGTTCCATACAGCAGCCATCAGAATAAACATTGAAGCGAAGAACAGCAGTGTAGTATAGTCAACATTTTTCAAAAGTTCGACGCGTTTTCTTGAAAAAATCAGAAGAGGGGCAGCAGCTGCCGCTGCAATTAACACAAACGGCAGTTCGATTGAAAAAACGGACAGAACAATTCTTGCAATAATCATTGCAATAACTATCACAAACGAAATTTTACATAGCCCCGCAAGTTTGTAATCTGTAACATCAGTTTCAATTTCCGCTGCGGCAACATCATCCTTTACAGAAATCGAAAGAATGAAATAAACAACTGCGAGTGAAATCAGCGCAGGAACAAGCAGGTATAAAGCAAATGTCGGGAATGCATAAGGTACACCTTCTGACATTGCAATCAAAAGATTCTGCGGGTTTCCAATAGGTGTGACAGAACTTCCAAAAGTCACAGAAAAACACAGCGCAAGAAGCATGGTTTTTGCAGGCAGATTATATTTTTTCGCGCAGAACAAAGCAATTGGCGTCCCAATAATTGCTATTGTGTCGTTCATCAGAAACGCAGAAGCAAGAGCCGTCACCGCAATAAAAATCAGAAGCACTCTTTTTTTTGTCTTCGCTTTAGCGAAAGCCGAAACTGATACACTGTGTAAAATCCCTGATTTATCGAGCGCTGCCCCAAAGATAAACATCAGAAACAGGAAAACAATAACTTCATAATTTATTGCAAAGACTGCGTCCTGAACAGAAATACACTGAAAGATGATAGCAGCGACAGCTCCTGCCGTCATAATAACCCATATCGGCAGTTTTCTTTTTCCGATGTGTCTTACAATTATCAGTAAAAAAACCAAGGCGACGATAAAAACAGCAATTGGAATCATGTCACCCGAAAGAAATTATATTATGTTTTTTTGAGAACAATCTCAATTGTGGAAATATTTGTCGGACCGTTGTCTGTTTCGACAAGGTCTGTTGATATTGAAACGCTTTTTTTGACAACATCTTTCAGAAACTGACGCACGGAAATTTCTGCTGTATCCACTGCGCGAACTATTGCTTTCCCTCTTGCTCTTATGGTTACTTCCGAAACTCCGTTGTTGAACTGTGTCACAACCGCAAGGACATAATTCATTACGGGTTTAGTACCTACCAGTACTGTGTTGTCATCCATTTTGTCAATACTATTGGAGTTGTTCAGATATATTTCATTGTATGTATCAGTTCAGCGTTGAGAACAGATGCGCCTGCTGCGCCTCTTATGGTGTTGTGTCCCATTGCAACAAATCTGATGCCTTCTCTCACTCTGCCTACGGAAACAGTCATTGCTCCGCCTCTGTTTCTGTCAAGTCTGGGCTGAGGTCTGTTCTCCTGTTCAAGATAGAGAACAGATTTATCGGGCTGTGTGGGCAATCCTTTAAACGGCGCTTCCCATGTTTTGAATGCGTCGATGACTTCGGGGACACTTGCGTTTATGTCAATCCAGATGTTGAGGGTGTGTCCGTCAATTACGGGGACACGGTTGCATGAAGCAGATACCGAGAAAGGTGCGCCTGTGATTTTTCCGTTTGAGAATGTTCCAAGTATTTTGTTTGCCTCACGCGCCATTTTTTCTTCTTCTCCGCCTATGAAGGGAATTACATTGTCGTAAATTCCAAATGCAGGAACACCTTCAAAGCCAGCTCCTGATATTGCCTGGAGTGTTGCGACTTTGATGTCCTTGAATTCGAATTTGCGAAGCGGAGCAAGGGCTGTTGCAAGCATAATTGTTGAACAGTTCGGGTTTGTTACAATGAATCCGTTTCGTCCTTTTTTGCGCTGAACGTCTATTAGCGCTGCGTGTTCAGGGTTGACTTCCGCAATCATTAAAGGAACGTCTTCGTCCATTCTGTGTGAACTTGCGTTTGAGAAAACTCCGACACCCGCGTTAGCTATGTCTGTTTCAAGTTGGGTTGCGATGTCTGCCGGCATTGCTGAAAATACAATGTCGCAGTCTTTTACAGCGTCTACAGTAGTCGGGGATACAATTAAGTGTGATGCTGACTCGGGGAAAGGTGAGTCAAGTCTCCAGTTAACCACCGAACCGTATTCTTTTCCTGCCGAGCGCTCAGAGGCGGTCAGGGTTTTCAGGTTGAACCAGGGGTGATCAGCAAGCAATTGTACAAACCGCTGACCTACAGCTCCGGTTGCGCCAAGTACACCTACGTTTATCATAAGTCTTATATTGGATTTGTGATGTATTTAAGAGAATGGTTAGATGAATTGTTCAATCGTCATGTGAATCTGTTGGACAAGATTTAGATCAAGTTTTAGGTTAGGGTGCGGACACATTTCGTCACACCACGAAAGCCACACGAAAAAACACAAAAAACACGAAAACAAAAACGTTCAGTTAGTTTTAGTTTACATAGCAATACACGAAACCACTCGCAAGTCGCAGACTTGCGAGTGGTTTCGCGTTTTGCGACACAGAATAAGACCTGCTCAATATTTTTATTTTCGTGTTTTTTGTGTTTTTTCGTGTGATGTTCGTGGTGTAGCGAAATACAACCACACCGCAACAGAAAACTTATACTAAATCTTTTAGATGCAGTACAACAAATCACAATTTCAAATTAATTTAAATATCTGATTACACTATTGGACAAACTCTGACGAATAAAAATATCATACACAATAAATCAGCGAAGAGATAAAATAGAGATACTCATATATCTCCGGAACAAAATATTATCCAATGACACTCACACCAAAAGATGCGGTTCTCCAGTATCATCTTGCAGAACGCTTAAAGCTCGATATATTCATGGTAGCCCACCAGTTAATAACAATCCCAACCCTCAAAAAAGAGGAAAAGCCCGGAGCAAAAAGAATTTTAGTGAACCTGCTTGAAGTTCTTACATCCGAAACAGAAGCTGCAGCCGCTGTTACAAAATGCGATGACTTCAAAAAAGCAGCCGAAGGTATGGAAACAGTAATAGCTCTTGCAGAAACAAATCAATTCGGGCTTGCCTCCGATAAATCCGGCGAAGCAATGATTCCAATAACAACAGCTGCAGCAGAAGCATTTGAAGTTTTGTCAAAGAACGGACTTTTATAAATGGAAACGGAAGAATTTCAGAATTTCATCTCAACCAGACGTTCGGTAAGAGAATATGAAGGCGGATGCATAACAGAAGATGATAAAGACTACATCTTAAACGCGGCAAAAACAGCTCCTACGGCAGGAAATCTTGAAGGCTGGGATGTTGTAATTGTAACGGATGAAGGTATTCTCGAACAACTTTCAGACGCTGCGGGCAATCAGCATCAAATTCCCGATTCGGGCTGTGCTTTTGTAGTCTGTGCGAATTACATCCGTTCAATGTCAAGATACGGCGACAGAGGTATTCTTTTCGCGGTTCAGGATGCAACAATCGCATGTACGTATATGATGCTTGCATGCCACGCGCTAAGACTCAGCACATGCTGGATTGGCGCTTTCGATGAAAATGAAGTCAAAGAATGTTTAGACCTTCCAACCCACATAAGACCTGTTGCAATTCTTACTGTCGGTGAGGGTATGCCCCCGGAAACATCACCCGAAAGAATGGACGCTGAAGAACACGCCCATTATGACGGCTGGTAATTTCTTTTTTTAGGACTTACGCGGTTGATTATCGTCTTTCAGCAGGTGTATTTACAACAATAATTAAATCCGCTGGACAAGCTCTTAGTTGAGGCAAGGGCAGCTTCTAAATAATTAACAAGAAGAACAGATATAATTCCACAAACTCATAAAGCGCAGCCGCGTAACTCCAATTTAAGTTTAATGGCTGAACAACGAAATTATCGAAAAATATTCGCACTCAAAATTTCAAACTCAAATTTTGCAAATTTTCAATACATATGTTTATATATTAAAATATCATAAATATTGAGAAGTGATAAAAAATGAAGAGAAACATCAACGTATCTCACCTCATCCAAACTCCGATTGAAAAACAGAAAATTGAACTTGTCGAGCGCAAGTGTGTCGGACACCCTGACAGTTTAGCAGACGGAGTTGCCGAAGCAATATCAAGAGCACTCTGCAAAGAATACATGGCAGAATGTGACGGAGGAGTTCTCCACCACAACACAGACCAGGGCGAAGTCGTTGCAGGCGAATCTATGCCTCAGTTCGGCGGAGGAAAAATTGTAAGACCTATCTACTTCCTCTTAACCGGACGCGCAACACGCAAATTCGGCGACAAAACATTCGCAACCGACGCAATCGCGGTTAAAGCAGCTCGCGAATATCTCAAAAACACAATGCCCACATTCAACATGGACACAGATGTCATAGTTGACTGCCGTATGGGCTCAGGCTCAACAGACCTTTGCGATGTCTTCAACACAAGAAAAGGACACACTGTAATTCCAAGAGCAAACGACACATCATTCGGTGTCGGACACGCACCCTTCTCACAGGTTGAACAGATTATCTTAGGGCTTGACGACTACATCGCAAAAGAATTCAGACCAAAGAATCCAATGCTCGGCTACGATATCAAACTCATGGGACTTCGTGACATCAACAAAATCACAATAACTGTTGCCGCAGCAATGGTTGACAGATACTGCTCAGGTGCTGACGACTACGTCGAAATGAAAGAAAAGATGTGCGAAAACTTCTCAAAAGTCGCACAGAAATACACCGACAGAAAAGTCAAAGTCGCAGTAAACACAGCAGACATCATCAAGAAAAACAGATTCTCAGGATTCTTAACAGTCAACGGAACATCTGCAGAAATGGGAGATGACGGCTCAGTCGGTCGCGGAAACCGCTGCAACGGACTTATCACACCAAACAGACCGATGTCAATGGAAGCAACCTCCGGTAAAAACCCAATTAACCACATCGGAAAAATCTACAACCTCCTCTCAACCGAAATAGCAAAAGAAGCCTGCCAGAAAGTTGACGGCGTAGAAGAAATGTATGTCAGACTTCTTTCACAGATTGGTCATGCAATTGACTACCCGCACATGGCAAGTGTTCAGGTAATCGCAAAACGCGGATACTCATACAAAGACCTCGCACCCGAAGTTGAAGAGATTGTCAACACCCGCCTTGAAAATATCACAGACATCACCAAACTTGTAATTGAAGGCAAGTTAAACACATTCTAAAATGAAAATACGTCTGGCAATTCCAAACAAAGGAAGAATCGCAGAACCCATAAATGAGCTGATGACAAAGTCGGGAATTCATGTAATCAGCTCAGGCTCACGCCAGCTCGTTTCAAAAACCATAGACCCGGAAATTGAAGTTCTGTTTGTCAGACCGATTGATATTCCCGAATACGTCTCAAAAGGCGTTGCAGACATTGGCATAACAGGGCTTGACATGGTTGCAGAAAGAAGAGCCGACGTTGAAGCTGTTCTTAATCTGAAATTTGGAACTGCACGTTTAGTAATTGCAGTCCCCGAAAAAAGCTCAGTGAGAGAAATATCAGATATGAAAGGAATGAAAATTGCAACCGAGTTCCCAAATATCTGCGAGGACTTTTTCAAAAAGAATAACACCGATGTTACAATAATTGAAGTCTCGGGCGCGTGCGAAGCAGCGCCCGAACTTGGCGTTGCCGATGCAATTGTTGATTTGACTTCGTCCGGAACTACACTTGAAATAAACAAATTAAGGATAGTCGCAGAAATTCTGAAAAGTTCAACAAACGTTATCGTCAACCGCAAGGCGTCGGCTGAGAAGCGCGAGAAGATTGAAGAAATTCTTCTTGCCTTTGAAAGCGTAATCGCTGCAAAAGACCGGTCTTATCTTATGCTGAATGTCAGCCGTTCAAAACTAAACGAGATTAAAACATTAATTCCAGGTTTGGGAGGACCAACGGTTATGGATATTGCCGGAAGCGACTCAGTTGCGGTTCACGCGGTAGTTCCTTCGGCAAGAATCTATCAGCTCATCAATCAGCTCAAGCGCGCAGGAGCGCATGACCTTTTAGTGATGGATATCACCCGCATGGTGAGATAATGGAGATTTTTCCGGCTGTTGATATCTTAAACGGAAACTGTGTTCAGCTTGTTGGAGGAGTAAAATCCTCCGCATCCGAATTCGGTTCGCCTATGGAAAATGCAAGACGCTGGATTTTTGAAGGAGCAAAAAATCTCCATATTGTAAACCTTGATGGAGCTTTTGATGCTTCTAATGCAAATGCTGGAATCATCAGAGAACTTATTGAGACGACAGATGTTTTTATTCAGCTTGGAGGAGGTATCCGCTCGCTTGAAGATGCAAGAGGATGGCTTAATCTCGGTGTTCAAAGAATTATTCTGAGCACATTTGCAACGCAGAAACCTGAAATCATAAAAGAACTCTCAGATGAATTCGGTTCTGAACGCATTATGGCAGGAGTTGACGCAAAAGACGGTTCGATTGCCATCGAAGGCTGGCAGAAAACAGCCGGAGATTTCATCGACTGGGCGAAAAAATTCGAAGAACTCGGTGCGGGCAGTCTGCTTTACACAAACGTTGATGTTGAAGGAAGGCAGGCTGGAATCAATGAAAAACCCGTTAAGTCACTTCTTGAATCCGTGAAAATCCCCGTAGTTGTTTCAGGCGGAGTTTCTTCAAAAACCGATGTCTGCACTCTTAAAAATCTCAGAGCCGCGGGATGTGTTCTGGGTTCTGCATTGTACAGCGGTAAAATGACACTTAAAGATGCATTGGAGGCTTCTTTATGAGACACGTTGAAAAATCAAGAAAAACCAAAGAGACCGATATAAAAATTATATTTGACCCGGACGTTTACGGTCCTGTAAACATTTCGACAGGTATTGCATTCATGGATCACATGCTGAACGCTTTCGCAAAACACGGAGGCTTTGAACTGAGTGTTGAAGCGAAAGGCGACCTTGAGGTTGATGTTCACCACACAATCGAAGATATTGGAATTGTCTTGGGCGAAGCTGTTAAGGAATCTGTCGGAGACGGCGCGGGTATTCGCAGATTTGCCGATGTGACAGTTCCAATGGATGAATCAAGAGCCGCAGCGGCGCTTGATATTTCCGGCAGAGGCTATCTTGTGATGGACGGAGCGTTTACGGGAATTTCAACAGGCAATATCCCAAATGATTTGTTTGAGCATTTCTTCTACAGTTTCTGCACACACGCGGGAATCACAGCACACATAATATTTTCAGGTGTAAACGACCACCACAAAATAGAGGCTATGTTTAAGGCGTTTGGAATTGCTCTTTCAAAAGCAATTCACGTCAGGCACGGCTGTCATGATGTCCCAAGCACAAAAGGGATGTTGTAATTTAAGAATTAATTAAACACTCTCTGAGCCCGAAGCATGTTTTCCATGACATGCACACCAAATGGGCATCTTTTTTCGCATTGACCGCACTGTAGACAGTCATTTGCGTCAAATTCAAGTTCAGAGTAATGCTTTGCAACGGATTTTGGAACTTCATCCTGCATTAAAGCCAAGTCAAGATATTTGGTCACCGCGGCAATGTCAATGTTTGAAGCGCATGGTTTGCAGTGATTGCAGTACATGCATTTTCCGCTCATGGCAAAACGCGGGTTTTCTGTAAATATCTGAGAATAATTTTTATCTTCTTCTGAGGCTTCGCAGTATGAAACAGCTTCTTTGATTTCGTTTATGTCTTTGCAGCCCGCAATTACGCATTTAACACCAGAGCGGCTAAGAGCATATTCTATGCACTGAACAGATGTTAAGGCTTTACCGAATGGGCTGTCTTTATCAGACAAAAGTCTTCCTCCGGCAAAGGCTTTCATTACTGTGATTCCAACACCTCTGTTTTCGCATTCTGTGTAGAGTTCAAAGCGTGCAGAGTCTGCGGACAATTTTTCAGCGAATCCTTTGAATTCAATTAAATCATAGACGTCGGTTTCTGTATCCTCAAAATCAAATGCCGGGTTTATTGAAAACATGAGGACGTCGATTAATCCTGATTGAACGGCTTTGAGAGCAATTATCGGGTTGTGCGAACTAAGCCCAACATATTTTATTGTTCCTTTTGCTTTCAGTTCTTTGACATAGTCAAAGATTTCAGTTTCGAAAACTTCACGATATGATTGTTCGCTGTCAACAAAGTGAAGCATTCCAATGTCTATGTAATCAGTGTTAAGTCTTGAAAGCAAATCTTCAAAGGCTTCTTTTGTTTTGTTAATGTCGCGGGTTACATTATACTGACCGTCTTCGAATACTGTGCAGAGATGTCCCTGAATTATGATTTTTTCGCGTCTGCCTTTGAGGGCTTTTCCTATGTTTGTTCTGAGTTCAGGCTGGGGCATGAATAAATCAAGATAGTTTATTCCGTTTGCTATGGCAAAATCAAATATTTCACGGACTTCTTTTTCGGTTTTGCCGTCAAGCCATTCGCAGCCGAGCCCTATTACGCTTGGGCTTAAGTTTGTGTGTTCGATTTTTCGATACAGCATGGTAGGATAATGTTGATTTTATTCGATAATGAAGGTTAATATTCGGTTTTGAGTAATTGCAATCGTTATGTGAATTTGTTGGACAAGATTTTTCAGCGCATGGTAGATTACGAAAACGGTATTGCTGAGGATAATCAAAAAATAAATTTACCCGCATAAGCCTGATTTTTGCCGTTCAGGCTTTGAAGTCCCTGACTTTTTCTGCGGGTTATTTGTGGGAGATGGAGAAAACTAATGAAGACCCAATACAAATCTACAGCGGTTTGAACACGAGCCTCACCTTTTTCTTAAGCGTTTTTCTACGAAGTTCATCAGGATTAGAATTAATCCGCAGAGAAAGTCGTAGA
>JAUNXW010000158.1 GCA_030539595.1 Methanocorpusculum sp.
CAAGAAAAATGCGATTGCCGAGAGATTCGCGTAGATTTGCGGTTCTTTCTTAACCCCATAAATTCCTATCACCGCTGAGCGGAGAGATTATCGTAGCGAAGCCCAAAGTTAGTCGAAATAAAACTAAATCAATAAAAATTAGCGAAGTACTGTAATTAACCTGCTTCCCCATTACGATTTAGGCAGTTAAATATTTCAGTTTTTCATAGAGGTAACCTGATACGAAGTATAATTGGACTTTTCGTGTAATGTTTCGTGGCTTGAGCAAGTTTTACTTGCGACGGTGTTTCGCAGTATAATTTCGAAGACCAACAAATCACAATCTCAAATCAAATATCAGATTCCGCTATTGGACAAACTCTGTTGAGTGTATGTTCTTCTTGCGTATTTCATAGGAGGACAAAAAATTAATCCCGCTTATGCAGACTGAACGCAAGAATAAGTCTGTCTTTTTCCACAGCCGCGTTATCCGACATTACATCGCAGTCCTCGCTTTCAGCAATAATTGCAGCCAGCAGACTGCACAAAGGACAGCCTACCATTGTGCAGCATTTAGGGGATGCCTTCTGCATTGTCTGACACATTCGGCTCATTGAAAATCCGCTCAAGAGTAAAGATATGGATTGATTATTTTTAGAGAGAGTAACCTTTTTCGCAATTGCGAGATAGTCGCAGACAACTTCGTTAAGGCAGGTTGAAAGCATATCCGTATTGTTCAGAGGAACTTTAAGATTATCTTCATTCTTCAGCTTCCTTAGAAGAGTTGATGAAACCGCAGGATAAACCGCACCGCTCCAGTTTTTTTCAATAACAAAAGTATTGTCCGCAGAAACTTCAGGGATACGTCCGCCGGTTATAGGATTAATCTGAATTACCTCTTCGGACTTTTTCAGATACCTGTGAACAGTGTTGCTTGTAACTCCCAAATCTCCAAGCATTACAGCAATATTTTCCGTTGCCTGAACAGGCATCAGCTCAGTAAGGAATGCGGGAAGCGGAGCACGTTCGGCTGTAAGCAGAATAAATAATCCTGTGACAATAAGCATAAAGCCCACAATTATTAAAACTGCGGTCGTCATATCTCCGCGGTTTGTGATAAATGCTATAACGAGCGATACAATAGCCGCGATAAACATCACAGACGATGCGAAATACACGGAACCTGTTAACTTATTTAATTTCATTTTATTCTGACCTCAGCGTTTTTCTTAAGACGATACTCTTTGATGAACACAATATAAATTCCTGCGGCAAGGAAAATCACAGCGGCAACAATTACAAGCGCGGCTGTCGATAAAAGCCCGCAGACACCCGCACACAAAGATAATACAATTACCGCAGCGGATAATTTTGTTCCGGCAGAAAGCAGCACGGAAACGACCAGAAGGAATGTAAGAATCCCCGCGGCAACAGAACTTCCCGAAAGAAGAAGCATAGGAAATCCTGCGGCTGTAACAAGAATTATTCTAAGTTCCGTGCTGTTCAGTTTAATAAACGAAAACACGAGGAACAGCGCAGAAAACACTGCGGCTGGAATATACATGTCCGAATAAGCGCCTATTATTGCGGCGGCGCAGGCAAGAACCGCAAATATTTTTTGAATCATGACACAACCTCAACACTTTCAGAGCCTGCTTTTGTAAGCTCTCTTTTAAGATACTCTTCCCGTTTAGTATGTTTTGTTCCTGCAACTACGAAGGAGACCTCTTTTCCAAACGAAACACTGTCGGCTGTGATATGAGTAAGATGGCTGATGTCCCCAATCCCTGCCGTGACTGCAAGAACCGCGGTTATTTCAGACATTCCTTTTGTGAGATTCACCGAACGCTTTTCAAATTCTCCTTGGTATCTTGCTGATGAGGCTTTCATTACCTCTTTGATTTTTGCGGCAGCCGTTGATGAATCTCCGTTGATTTTATCTGCAGAGATTCTGAGAACTCCCGCGTGTTTTAATCTGAACAACGCTGTCTCTCTTTGAATTTTTCCCGCCGTCTCAAGATAAGAGTTTACTTCGCGCAGATTTTCCGAATAAGTTATTCCAATAAAATCCGAACCGCAGAAAAACACAATCGGAACGGCTTCATGTTTTCTGATTTCTTCAATGACACCGTCTGCTGCGTTAAGAAAATCAGCGGTGACCTCAACATCAGTTCCCGCAGGAGGCAGGTCAATGATAACCATCGGAAAGTCTCCCGAAGCGTCTGTTCTTTCTCTGATGTATAGCTCATCGTGTTTTGCGCTCATCTTCCAGTCAATATCTCTGGTGCTGTCGCCTGACTGAAATTCTCTGAACGTTCTTGTTTCGCTTCCAGGAATAATTGCAATTCTTTCGGATTCCTCTTCCGCCCAGACACCAGTGCCAGCAGATTTGCTGATGGTTGCCGCAATTCCTGTCGGAAATACAGTAAGGTCAGGCTTGTCCGCATTTTTTACAAGCACTGTCGACTTAATAAATAAATCCTCGCAGGTAAACATAACCCCGCCGAAATTTGATTTTCCCATCAGCGGCATTTTTAGTTTATATTCTGCGCTGCCGTTTTCAAGAATTGTTGAGCCGGAAACAAGCAAAGCCCCTGCAGGATAAATATCCTCGCAGGAATAAGTAAATTCAGCCGCAGGATACTCTGCCTTGATTGAGACGGAAACAACTCCGCCCTGTTTCAAAATCTCAACGTCCGTCTTGCGCGAAACAGTTGTTTCCGATATAAAACTCTTAAGCCTGTTTTGAAAAATAACCGCCCGAATAATTATCACAGCAAGAATACCGAAAGCTGCCGCAGCGGCTTTCGCATCGTTTAAAAGCCATGCGCAGACAACCGAAATAAACGCAAAAAGAATCAGAACTCCTGTAAGCGGTGTCGGTCGCATTATTTTTTATCTCACAGGAATTGTGTTTAAGATGCCTGAAATCACTTTTGAAACTGTACTTCCGCCAAGCTGTGCTTCACGTTTCAGAATCAGACGGTGAGAGAAAGCAAACGGAACAATATATTTTACGTCGTCCGGGATTACATAACTGCGTCCCTGAATTGCCGCGTAAGATTGAACACCTCTGAGAAGAGCCAGAGAACCGCGTGTACTTATACCGAGTTTTATGTCGTCATGTTTTCTTGTAGCGGTAACGATGTCTGCGATATATGCAAGAATATCGGGGCTTGCGTAAACATTGCGTGCTGTTTCCTGCATCCGCTTAACATCTTCAAGCGTAATCAGAGGTTTGTCCGCCTCAATAATTTTTTCAAGGTCGAGCTGTTTGTTCATCTCACGCGAAAGAATCTCAGCTTCATCATCCGATGAAAGCTGTGAGAGAATCACACAAAAAGTAAACCTGTCTTTCTGCGACTCGATAAGTTGGAAAGTTCCTTCCATTTCAAACGGGTTCTGCGTCGCAACAACCATAAACGGACTCGGAAGAGGATAAGTAATATTATCTAAAGTAACCTGACGTTCTGCAAGAGATTCAAGAAGAGAGCCCTGAGCCTTAGGTGTCATTCTGTTTATTTCGTCGGCTAAGAAGACATTTGAGAAAATCGGTCCGGGGGCAAAATCAAATTTATTTGTATTTCTGTCGTATGTTCGAACGCCTATGATATCTGCGGGCTGAATATCGACAGCTCCCTGAATT
>JAUNXW010000023.1:0-5090 GCA_030539595.1 Methanocorpusculum sp.
GGAGAGTTCATGGGACATAAAACACAACATCGCAACAGTATATCTCCGCTCGGAAAAAGACGAAATAATCAACTTCGGCAGAATCGACAGTCAGAATAAAATTGCAGCAATCTTAAGAAAATACGCAAAAGACGTCAACTACAACGCTGTCAAAGCATTACAAACAGAACTCAACTGATTTTTAAAAACACAAAAGAAGCGGGCCAAGAGGGATTTGAACCCCCGACCTGCGGATTAAGAGTCCGACGATCTTCCTGACTGATCTACTGGCCCGATACGTCATATTCACAGAAACCTGTTAACTTGACCTATACATATCAGTCATTGAAATATAAATAGATTTTCTTATTCACTTCCCGAAAACCTCATTTCCCAATATCCTTAATAACCCCATAGCACAAATATGGTAATGTATGGTCGAGACGGAAGACTCTCAACCCGCACCCAAGACAAATAAACAAAATATTCAGACCGTGATAAAATCACCGCCTGCGAAAAATATAAAATACCTCATTCTTGGATGCGGCAGTATTGGATATAATGTATTGGAAGAACTGCATGACACGGCAGACAATATCTTCATAATAGATTCTGACGAAAAGCGCGTAACCGATTTGCGCGACAGAAGATATCAGGCAGAAGTAGGAAACGCAGGCGATGAAAATCTCATTCAAAGCATTCCCGCTCCCGAAGTTGTATTCATACTTACATCGGATAAAAATGCAAATCTGATGGCGGTTCAAAATATAAGAAAAGCATATCCCTCATCAAATATAATTGCAAGAGCCGCCGATTTATTCTCAACAGACCTTCTTGCAGACAACGGCGCTGACGTTGTATTGTATCCCCAGCAGGTTGTTGCCAAGTCTGCCGTAAATCACATGGCAAACCTTGTCGCATCGAGAAATGCGCAGAGACTTCACTCTCTTCTGTCGACTTGGTCGGGGACACTTGGAATAATTACGCATAAAAACCCTGACCCGGATGCAATTTCAAGCGCTATGGCTTTAGCGGTCATTGTAAATGACGCTTCGGGCGGAAAACTCAAAACAAAAATCCTTTACGAAGGCAACATCGGTCATCAGGAAAACAGAACATTCGTCAATCTTCTTGACATCAAAATGGAGCATCTCACAAAAGAGAACTGTTCAGAATGCGAATATCTCGCGCTCGTTGACTGTGTCGCGCCGGGAATGAATAATGACCTTCCTCCTGATACAAAAATAAATATTATAATCGACCACCACAGCGCAGAAGGAGTTAAAAGAGTTAATCCTCCGGAGTTTCTCGAATCAAAACCTGAAATGGGAGCGACAGCATCTATTTTAACCCAGTATCTTCAGGAACTTTATCTGCCTATAGACACCAAACTCGCAACAGCTCTTTTCTATGGAATACGCGCAGACACTCATGAATTCCAGAGAAACGTAACTCCTCAGGATTTATACAACGCGGCTTTCCTTCTTCCTCTTGCAGACAGAGCTCTTCTGGAAGTTGTTATGGCGCCTTCAATTTCAGTTGAAACTCTTGAGGTCATGGGAAATTCAATTGTTAATCGTGATGTCAAGCAGGGCTATCTGTTTTCAAATGTAGGATACATCAGAAACAGAGACGCACTTCCTCAGGCGGCAGAGATGCTCTTAACTCTTGAAGGGGTGTCAACTTCCATAGTTTACGGAATTACCGACGCGGCAATTATTATGTCTGCGAGAAACAAGGATATCAGACTTCACATAGGCGACGTTTTAAAGGAGGCTTTTGCAACAATTCCCGGAGCTTCTGCCGGCGGTCATGCGACAATGGCGGCTGTTTCAATACCGCTTAACGCATTTTCTCTGGTGAAAGATAAAGAACAGCTCCTTTCAATGATTATTGAGCCTGTTCTTTCAGGATTCATGAAACTTGTGGGTATAACAGAGGCAGAGGGAGTTGAAACCTGAAGATTGGGAATCTTACTATGTAAGAATTCTTGACTGGTTCGGTTTTTCAAGGGAAGACGACGAGCGCGCGGCAGGGATTTTATCAAGTCTCCTGCCGAGAAACAGCATAGAGCTTTTGAAAAAAACCGTTGAGGGCAGCGACTGGATTGTTGCGGGAAATTCTCCGTCCCTTAAAGATGAACTGAAAAAAACAGACTTTACGGGATACAAAATTATGTCAGCCGACGCTGCTTCTCTTGTTCTTTACAAAAACGGTATAAGACCTGATGTAATTGTTTCTGATTTGGACGGCATGGATGAAGAATTTTTTGAGATGAATGACAAGGGGACAATTCTTGTTCTTCATGCGCACGGAGACAATATTCCCCTTATAAAATCCTGGGTTCCAAGAGTAAGAGGGGAAATTGTTGGAACAACTCAAAGTTCACCGCTTTCAAATGTCTACAACTTTGGAGGATTTTCTGACGGCGACAGGGCTGTTTTTCTCGCAAAAGAACTCGGCGCACGCTCGGTGAAACTTATAGGATTCAATCTTGATGATAAATCTGTTGACCCGGTTAAGCACGGCAAGCTTATGATTGCACGAAAACTTTTGAAAATTGCCGGCTATGACATTTAAGGCTGTTATTTTAGACGGCTACGTGGATGAACCCGCCTGTCTTGGTGTTCCCCCGTATATTTCTCCTTATGTAAGGACTGTTGCGGGCGTTTTTATAGAACACGGATACGAGGTAGGCTACATAACTATCGATTCGCTGAGGGCAAATCCGATGGATGTTGTAAAACTCCGCGAGGCTGACCTTGTGGTTATGATTGCGGGTGTTACAGTTCCGGGAAAATATCTTGCCGGAACACCTGCAAATCTTACGGAAATTCAGCAGATTGGTTTTACTCTTCAGGGCAGAGGTCTATTATGCGGTCCTATAGCTTTTGGATATTCTCCTCAGGGCGGGCAAAAAGCTGTAAAGGATTTATCTTCGCGCTGGACTCTTCTTGAAGGCGACCCGGCTTCTGCTCTGAACTCTTATCTATTGGGTAAAGAGCCTAAAGGAATTTTATCGTATTCGGATTTTGACAGATGGGCGGTTTTGGGCGCTGAGATTATTTCTAAGCATCCTTTTTTTCCGAATGTGATGCTTGAACTTGAAACTGTCCGAGGATGCAGCAGATGTATAAGCGGAGGCTGTTCTTTTTGTACAGAACCGTTTTATGGTTTGCCGAGACAAAGAAGCATTTCGGGAATTTCTTCTGAGGTTCGCGCCTTAAGCGGTTTCGGTGCGGTTCATTTCAGACTTGGCCGTCAGCCTGATTTGCTTGCCTATGGGGTTTCCGGCGCTGAATTTCCAAAACCCGATGCAGACATTTTAAGAAAATTGTTTACCGAGATACGTTTTGCCGCGCCTGAGCTGAAAACTCTTCATATCGACAACATAAATCCGGGAACAATCGCAAGACATGAAGATGCTTCGCGCGAGGCGCTGAAAGCGATTGTTGAGGGACACACGGAAGGAGACATTGCCGCTTTCGGTGTTGAGTCGGCCGACCCTGCGGTGATTTCAGCAAATAATCTGAAAGGTTCTCCAAAAGATATTTTCAGGGCGGTTGAGATAGTCAACGAAGTCGGCGGTGTTCGAAAGAATGGTGTACCTGAACTTCTTCCCGGTCTGAATTTTATTTCGGGGCTTGCGGGTGAGACCAAAGAGACTTTTGAGATTAACATCGCGTTCCTCAAAAAAATTTATGATGCGGGTCTGCTTGTCAGAAGAGTTAACATGAGACAGCTTATGCCGTTTGAAGGAACAAGGGCTTTTACGGAAAATACTCTGGGGCTTCATGATAAGGAGTTTCATGCGTTTAAGGAGACTGTCAGGAGAAATTTTGATGTTCCTATGCTTCAAAGAGTGTTTCCTGTTGGAACTCTGCTCAAAGATATTATTGTGGAAATCTCAGGTGAGATTTCTTTCGGTCGTCAGATGGGGACTTATCCGATTTTGATTGGATTGCCTGAGCGTCTTGCTGTAGGTGAGATTGTAAATGCTGTCTGTGTTTCTTACGGCGCACGTTCGGTTACTGCTTTGCGTGCTCCGATTAAAATTAATGAGTTGTCTTCATCCGCTTTAAAATGGATTCCCGGCATTTCAAAAAAACTTTTGCCGAAGGTTATAGCAAAGCGCCCGTATATATCAGAGGACGGTTTAAAGGGTGTTGTGACAGCGGATGAGATTAATTCTGTTATGAAGTATATTGAGTTTTGATTTTGTTTTGTGTAAGTTGATTTGTTAAGGTGTGGGTGTATTTTGTTGCACAACGAAAGATGCCCGAAAAATCACGAAAGGGTTGCTATTAGGTTATCCAGTACTTCGCTAATATTTATTGATTGAATTTGTATCGATTATCTATATCTCCCAAATCATAGTTATTTCTCTCTCGTTTACATTCTCATCATTATTTTCAGCTCGAATTTGAAACTGCTCTCGTTGATAAAAATGTACTGCTCGTATATTCTTTTTATAAACACTCAAACTCAAGTTTGTTCTTATGTTTTTCACATAATCTAATAATTGTTTTCCAATGCCTTTTGACTGACTGCATTCTTGCACAAACAGTCCTGCAATATAATTATCTAACAATCCAATAAAGCCATCAATTTGATTTGTATCATCATCTTCATGCACATACATTTCTGCCTTTAGAAAAGCTTCTTTTACTATTTCAAGATTGTTTATCCAATATTCTTTTTGTATAAAATCATGTGCCTTTATATTTGTATCAAGCCATATTTGCGTAACGTCAACTAAATCACTTTCCTTAAATATTCTTATCATACAATTACATCCAAATGATATTAATTTATAATTTTATCCAATTCACACATTTGTTTGTTCCATCCATTCTACAAGTAACGCCCATAAGACATGCACAAAATTTGCACGAAATAAACTCAAAGACCAACAATAAACTTAGATTAAATCTTGTCCAACGGATTTAATAAAGATTGGACAAACTCTGATTAATAAATCAAATTTTTTGTTGTCTGCCTATTGCTGTGAAGTCAATAAATTTTTTTATTCTTTCTCGGAATAAGTCTCAATCTCGTTTTTAATTTCCTGCTTGTCTTGGGTTTTCCGATTTCCGCCAGTTTAAGTACTG
>JAUNXW010000023.1:5100-15291 GCA_030539595.1 Methanocorpusculum sp.
GCTTGTCTTCTTCGAGATTGGATTTGCTGCTGTCTTCCACTTCCACTTCGTCGACGTCTTCATCATCATCTTCTTCGCTGTTTCCGCGTCGGTTGTTTAACATTATGTTTGCGGATTCTCCGAGTTTGCGCATGATTTCGCTGATTTTATCCTCGATATCTATTTCATCATCTATTTCAAGGCTCGTTCCTTCAATTTCCAGAAGGAATTTTGCTATTTCGCTTGATTCAAATAATATGTCGTCGAGTTCATCCATTGTGAAAAATCCGCACATCGCTCCGTAGAAAAATGTTGCGCCCGACTTTCTGACTTTTCTTTTGAATGCGGTTCTTGCCTGATTTACTGCCTGCGGGCTGTAAGTCTCTTCCATAAACGGACAAAGTTCGGGAAGATGATTGCCGATAAAAGTCATTTCCGCGCCGTATGGGGTTTTGAAATCCGAGCATAGTCTGGCTATTGCCCATTCGCGTGCTGTGATGTATGTTCTTTTTCTCAGGAAGATGTTTACTTTTCTGTAGGCAGCTCCGTCGACTTTTTTGAATTTTGTGTATTTGTTTATTTCATCCGAGCGGTCTTCTTCGTAGTAGAACTTTCCTTCTTTTTCATTTATTGATTCTGTATTTAGTTCTGTTTCAGCCTTTTGTGTTTCGGCGGGTGCTGTATCAATCCAGTCTATTGTATCGTTTTGAATTTCATCGATTTTTTCCGCTGCCGGATTTTCAAATTCCTGCTTAGGTGTTTCGTCCCCCGGTGTTTTTTCAAACGTATCCATTATTGTTTAGATATATGTGTTCCAACGTATTTTAGGTTTGGTCAGATGTGTTTTTTGGGCTCTGTTTTTGTATAGCATTATATGGTTTATTACATATGATGTAAACGTGTATTCCACTGAATCGAAGAAGTGATTTTTTGAAAAATAGGGGCTTTGTGTTTAACCGGTTTGAATAATTATATTGAGAGTTTGTTCAATCGTGATAAGTAGCTGGCAAAATTGATTTTTGAAATTTATCCGGCGAAACACGACGTTGTATTGCTTCAAAAAGATTTAGTGTATTTTTAATCAGATAGATAGGGTTTCGCTCTTCTCGCGAGTGATGAAAAAGCGATTGCGATTCGCGTGATTGGCGGTTTCTTTTCCTCATCAATTAGAAGAATACTCAAAACTTCGTCGATTAGAAAAAATATACTAAATCTTTTCGCAACAATACAGAATAATATAACACCAATAAAAAAATTATTTTTTTGAAGCGAGCGGGAAATACTGCTGATAAGTATTTCTTCTCTCGTCGATATCTGTGTGGATATAGATTTCTGTGGTCTGAATCGAATTATGCCCGAGATTTTCCTGAACAACGCGGAGATTATGCGACCTTTTGTATAATTCACTTGCATAGCTGTGACGTATTTTATGCGGGGTAATTCCTGCCGGTGCGTATAAATTGAAAATATGCTGAACGGTTCTTGGAGCAATTGCTTTTCCTCCGCGTCCTTCAAAAACAACTCCTGATTTTTTGCCGTTCAAATGGCTTTTAATCAGCGAAAGCGTATCTGAGTCGCAGAATACAATTCTGATTTTACCGCCTTTACCTCTCACGCGAATTGTTCCCTCCTCAAAGTCTATATGTTCAGCCAAAAGCCCGCAGACTTCTGAAATACGCATTCCAGTCGCGTAAATTGTCCTGATTAAAAGCCTGTCGCGAGGATTTTCAAGACTTTCGATAAATTCCATGACTTCTTTGTGACGGAGATATTTCAGTTCCCTGTCCTTTATTTTCGGTCTGTCTACTCTGTCCATCGGATTTACTTCGATGATGTCCTGATTAATCAGGTATCTGTAAAATGAAGACAGAGCCGAGTCGTACTGATGAAGGCTCGCAGCTGAAAGGTGTCTTTCATTTCTGATAAGTGTCAGGTAATCGCCGATTTCATAAGTGTTTGTGTCGATATCCGAGGATAGTGAATAATTCTCAAGGACAGCTGTGTTTTCGGGCGCATCTCCGTCTTTTTCTTCAATGCATGTTTTGTATTTTCCAAACAGTCTGAGTACTCTTTCGTATGCTTCAATTGTGTTTTGAGAGTAGTTTTTTGTTTGCAGGTTGCTGACATATCTTGGAATCCAAATGCTGAAGTTTCTCTTCTGAGTATTTGGTATTGCCATCTTTTACCTGATTATTTAGTATGTGCTTTGAGGTATTAATGATTGCGCATAATATGTATTATGCGCAATTATTGTCTTTCTGAAATGGTTTAATTTGAGGTTATTTTGTAAAAACAATCTCAAATTACCGTTATTTTATTTTTGGTGATTTTTTATGATTTTCAGCACCGATTTTTATGTCTCATATACCCTGACAAAAATAGCGGACTTTTAAGCCTCTCAAAATATTCAGACGATGAATCACCTTGCCTACGTTCTGAAAGTGTCTTAAATCGAAGATATGAAAGCCTGATTTTTCGGGTTCAGAAAAAAAAATCTGTGGATTGTTTGTGCTCTTGATTTTTTGAAAGGATAACATAACAGTAATCTTATTGTGAAAATCTTCTCGAACTGATTTTTCACAATCGGACAAACTCTGCAAAAGACTGCACGTCAAGCACGAAAATAAAAATTCAGTTGATATTAATTGGGAATTATGCGGTTGCGCTTTGTGAGCTTGTTAAATAGCGGAAACCTTTAGGTTTCTTATCCGGGCAAACAAAATGTTTGCGAATCTTTGATTTGTGAATCTGTTGGCACAGTGTAAGTCCTATTAATATTAAACACGAAAGCTCACAAAATCTACCGAATCTCACGAAAGTCATGTATTTTGTATTTTTCGTGAGGTAAGTGAATGTCTGAATCAATCCCAATAAATATTCTTCAATTGATTTTTTCGGTTCGTGAAATAATGGGGTGAACAAATTCAGAATTCATTGCTGCACAGATTTTTATCATTTATCTGGTATCGATAATCTCATTTTCAAAATCATGTGCAGTCGAACAAAGGTAAATCTCGCATGTAATAAACTGCATGATGCTATATAACAACTTACAAAAAAAGCACCCTGTTTCAGTATAGTTTTCATAACAATACTTATCAAGTACCGAATCAAAGTAAAATGAACAATGGTCATCATGAAAATACGCGGGGGAGATCTTGACCTCGTAGAATATGACTTCAACTCATTTGCACCGGGTGAAAATCTTCACACAAATGAAATCACCGATGTCGGAAAAATAAATCCTCGGAAAGAAATTTTTCATGTAAAAGCTCCTGCAAGAATTCACCTAAGTGTCTTGGACATGAACAGATTTTCCCCGGGAACACCCGGAGGCGGTGGAATAGGATTTGCTCTTCAAATTTATCATGAAGTAACTGTTTCATGCACGGAAGGCGAAACAAAAATAGACTCGCCGAGACATTTAATAATCCGTCATCTTGAAGCCGCCTTAAAGAAACTCACAGGATACAAAGGCGGATTCATAATCTCCACTAAAGAGCCGGGAAAAGAACACATAGGTCTTGGCTCAACCTGCACAACATTGACCGCCGTAGCCGTTGCGATGAACGAAGCTCTCGGCCGTCCTCTTTCAACAGACGATGTCAGAATGCTTGTGGGTTTCAACTATGTTGAAGAAACAGAAAATCCTAATGAGGTTGTTTTCGGATTTGAAACAGGTGTGGGAGCTCTTTGCAGCATTAACGGCGGAATAAATATCATAGGCGACAGACTTACAAAAATCTACAGTCAGCCGTTTGCGGAAAACAAAAATGTATTCATCCTCACCCCAAAGATTCATGAAAACTCCGATAACGCGGGAAATGAAGAATTTTCTCTGCTGATGAACAGAGCAAGAACTCTTGACTACAGTGACAGAAATCTGAAAGCATACATGGTTTTAATGGATTTGATTCCCGCAATAGCAAGAAAAAATCTCCGCAAAACAGGCGACACAATGTGGGAGATAGAGTTCAGAGGCTCAAAGCGTGCTGAGGTTCAGCATCACTCATTCATAATTTATCAGTATATGAATTCGCTCAGACAGGCAGGTCTTGAATTTGTTGCGATGAGTTCTGTAGGACCTTCTATTTGCATCGTCACGGAAAAATCGAAAAGAGAGATTCAGCCGATTTTATCACAGCTCGGTCTGACAATAAATGAATCGACTAAGGTCGATAATGAAGGGATTAAAATTTCTTTTTAGAGAGTTTGTTCTATAGTGGAAACCTTTAGGCTTGCGAATCTGTTGGACAAACTCTTTAGGAGGTTGTCCAATAGTAGATTTTATGGTATAAATTAATCTATGAATAATTGTTGTCAGATAATTTGTTAGTGTAGGGTACATCACGAAAAACACAAAAGTTCACGACGTTAAACACGAAAAAAGATTAATTTGGCAGTAAGTAATATTAAACACGAATATTCACAAAATCTATTGCCAGCCTTCGGCTTGCTCAGCTGAGGGAACTTCGTTCCCCGCTAACGAAAAGCACAAAAATATATTACTTTCGTGAGATTCGTTAGATTTTGTGAATTTTCGTGTTTGACGTCGTGATGTTTCGTGGTTTTCGTGATGTACCCGACGCTAAATAATCCTGATGAAAAATCTTGTCCAACGGTTTCACATAACGATTGGACAATCTCTTTAGAATAAATTTCCGTATCAGTTAATTTTTAATAGGGTGGAGCGCTCTATAATAAAAACGGTTTACTCGAAGGGGATAAAAATCTACATATCTGGGGCTTTTGTGCGCCGTAATGTGAAAACTGAGAAACCGGGGAAAAAATGCGCACAACAACAATCAATCCGAAATTAATCTTATTTGTAGCAGCTTTCGCTGCATTACTCGCAACGTTCAATGAAACATACCTAAACGTCGCATTTCCTGCGATAATGGCAACATTTTCTGTAGACTTGGGAACTGTTCAATGGCTTGCAACCGCTTACATGCTTGGAGCTGCCGTAATGGTTCCGGTATCTGCGTTTTTATACCGCAGCATCAAAACAAAGAACCTCTTCATTATCTCGCTTGGGCTGTTAATTGCGGGAAGCATAATCTGCGCTCTCTCCGTTAACTTTCCTATGCTTCTTATCGGAAGAATAGTTCAGTCACTTGGAACAGGAATGTTAATCCCTGTTGGAATGAATGTAACTCTGGAAGTTGCACCTATCAGAAAACTTGGAATGTATCTTGGAATTATCGGCTCAATGACAGCTGTCGGACCTTCATCAAGTATCATAATTGCGGGCGGTCTGCTTTCATTCTTTAGCTGGAACGTACTCTTCTGGGTTTACGGAGGGCTTGCGCTCGCGTGCTTAATTTGTGCAGTATTCATGATGAAAAATATTGCAGAACTCAGCAGTCCTAAAATGGATATTCTCTCAACAATTCTAATAAGCTTTGCACTGATTGGAATTCTTTACGGAATCTCATCCTCGTTTGGTGGAAATATAATAATATCTGTAATTGCTGCAGCGGTTGGAATAATTTGTCTGATAGCGTTTGTTCTTCGCCAGAAAAAAATCACAACGCCGCTTATCAATCTTCAGCCGTTATCGGTTCGACCGTTTGCTGTAGGTGTTATCGTAAATATGATTACACTGACAATTATTTTTGCGATGAACATTATTATGCCCCTTTATATGCAGAGCGCTTTGGGTGTTCCCGCAATGGCGGCTTCGCTGACACTCTTTCCTGCAATTCTGATTTCGGGAATTCTTTCACCGTTCATCGGAAAAATTTACGATAAACGCGGTCCGAGAGTAATTCTTCCGCTTGGATTTCTTATGATGGGATTATTTACAGCGCTTCTTGCGGTTTTTATTTCAACGGGTTCGCTGATTGTATTCGCACTGTTATATATTCCGGTCATCTGCGGACCGGCTTTAATTCTCGGTCCTGTTCAGAGTTTTGCTCTTTCGCATTTGAAACCCGAGATGAATCCTCACGGTGTGGTTGTAATAAGTACAGGTTTTCAGGTCGCGGGCTGTATCGGAGCTTCACTTTTCACGGGAGTATATTCTCTCTTTGCGGTATCCGCTCTTGAGCTCGGTTTCATTGCTTCTGCAATGCTCGTTGTTGTATTTGCCGCGGTCGGATTTATTCTGGCTCTTTATCTTGGGCGCGTTTCGCTTCGCGGAAAAACAAAAACGGCAGTTTCAGAGACTGGTACAATTAAGGATATGGGCATTTCCTCTGTTATGCTCAAAGGGGTTTACAGTGTTTCGACTTCGGCAAGTCTGCTTGATGCGATGAACTGTATGATTGAACATAAGACAAGTGGTATACCCGTAATTTCCGAAGACGGCAAAGCGGCAGGATTTATTGTGGATGGAGATATTATCAGATTCATGAGCGGAAAAGAGTCTGATACAACTACAACTTTTCCGTCAATGTATCCGCTCTGGCATAATCGCTCTTCGCTTGACGGCAAACGCGAGGAACTCGCAAAAGTCAATGTCATGAATCTTGCATCGACCAATGTTATATCTGTTGATATTCACGATGACATCACTGTGCTGTTTAATATTTTGTCAGACAGCAGAATTAAGAAAGTGCCTGTCCTTGACAACAATAAAGTTGTTGGAACTGTAAGCAGGTCTGATGTTATGAGAAAAATTCTGATGAAGGCGGCATAATTTTTTAGTTGATTATGTGAATTATTGTTCTGCGGTAATTTTTTACTGTCGGATACAATAAAATCTATATATTTTGTCCAACGGATTTACATAAAGATTATGCAGACTTCTGTAGATTTTTGCCCCATCAAATTAGCATTTATAGGATGCTGACAGAATATAATTATTATGAATAAATCATTCAGCAGAATTGTAAAAAAAGGTGACAGTGCTGTTTCTCCTGTTATTGCTGTACTGCTGATTATTGCCATAACAATTGTGCTTGCCGCAGTTTCTGCGGTTGCTTTCATCAGTTATAATATACCTGATGCGTCGCCGATTCTCGGAATTTCAATTAAAGACAACAATGACGGCACGGTTACTGTCAGTCATCTGAACGGCGCGGTTTTGAAGCAGGGTGAATATAAGATTTTAATTAACGGTGTAAGTCAGGACATCAGCGGATTTGGAGATTTCGCTCCGGGAAGCGTTATAAAATTAAATGTTCCATCCGGAACAACTCTTGAATCTGTTGCTGTTGTTTATGCCGGAAAATTCGGAGATACTCTTCTGGCTTTGAAGGAGTTTGGAGGAACTGCACAATATTTGAAGGTAAACGGCGAGAATTATAAACTTGTAGAATCTCATGAATATGATACAGTCAGTGTCGGTTCATATACAGGATATATTGATATAAGCAAAAATGGAAATCAGGTTGTTATAGTTGTTACGAGGGATGGATTCAGTGGTTCAAAAAAGATTACTTTCAGTGATGAAATTAATCTAACACCTGGAAGTTATATCAGTTACGAGTCTGATGGTTTTGTTATTGGTCTGCGTGAAGACAGTCAGTATCTGGATTTGATTATAGATGCCCCTCCTTATTTGATATATGAAATAATTGCAATTCGCGAATCATAATAAACTTTTTCATGACTGAACACCCTTTCATGTCATATCGCTTCTGGGGAAAATAGATATACTATGCCCTATAAAGAATCAACATGAGGAACTCTAATGAAACCCATCTTATTTTTCTCTGCAGTGCTTTTTATTGCTCTGGTGTTTTGTCCGCTTGTTTCAGCGGAGACTGTAGGTGAACTCCCTCCGCAGTTTAATGCCGAAGACATCTCAGCCGCATTCAACTCTGAATATTATGTTTCAAATCCGGGCACAAACTCTTATGTAATTGAAGGCACTCAGACAGTTGTATTGACAAACGACGTTATAATTAAAAAAAGTATTGTAACCTACAACAAGACTACACCGTCTGATTTTGTAATTGCTGCCGAGAACGGAAAAACCGTTACAATCACACGCGCAGATTCTCTTTCAAAGGACAAGCCTCTGATTTACGTTGGTGTCGGAGACCTTACAATAGGCTCTGAAATCACAACGGGAACACTCGTTCTTGAAGGCATAAAATCACCATCATCACCTCTCATCATTGTTTCACCCAACGGAAATTTGATGATGTCAAAAGGTGTTTCGCTTAAAAATTCATCTGCAGGCAAAGACGGAATTATTTATGATTACGAGCCTACAGAAACTCCTTCAACAAAATCTCCGTTACCTGTTTTGGGAGTTCTTATAGGGCTTAGCGCAGCTGTTCTTCTTTTCAGAAGATAACAGCGGATATTTTTTATTGGTATTTTTGTTGTTGGCTATCAAATTCAGAGTAAATTCTCAAAAGTATTATCCCGTAACAAATAAAAATTCAATAACATATCAATGACGCCCGACGAAAAAATCTCAAGAACCTTTTACATAATATTTCTTGCTCTGATTTCGTTAGGTGTTTTGCTTACCGTTTTCGTAAAAATCTTCGGGCTGAAAATTTCAGAATTTCTTCTTCAGATAATTCCGCCGTGTATTTTCAGGGAAACGCTTGGAATTTACTGTCCTGGCTGCGGAGGTGTACGCTCATTAATTTATCTGACCGAAGGAGATTTTTTAAGCAGTTTATGGTATCACCCGTTTGTATTGTATGCTGCTGTTCTTATCTTTATTTTTGTAATATTATACACAATGTCTTTATTTACCGAAATAAAAACTCCGAAAGTCAGACCTGTTTATTTATACATCGGTGCGGCAATAATATTAATCCAATGGATAATCAAACTGATTTTTTTAATAGGATTTTCAACACCGCTGATTCCTTTTTAAAAATCAGTCCCTCTTTTTCAAAAACTCCTTAAAGGTCTCCCAAGCCTCAGTGTGAAGATTGGATTTTGAAGTCGGGAATGCATTTGCAAGACGGCGAATCTGATAACGCTGTTTATACAAACTCTTTTTCAGATTCTCGTAAGCGGTATCATATACAGCCGTTCCCGAAGAGAAAACCTCCTCCACTTTATCGGAAAGATGTTCGCGTGCCTCTGAAAGAGCTCTCTGAATCTCTTCAATCTTCTTATTTATGTGAACAAGGGAAAAGACTGTGATACTGACATCGACAAGACTTCCCGCAAGAAATCCAATAACGAGCGAATTTTTGACAATGTCGGGTATGTTTGTTGTAGCTCCGGAAATCAGCGGATGAACGACGTAAATCACAATTACAGACATCAGACCGAAAAACAAAGCGCTCTTTAAACAGATTCTTCCCTGAAAATTAAATTTCTGATTTGAGTAGTCCCACCAGCGTATGTGAAAAATGCTTTCAAGAATTACTGCGGTAAAGTATTCTAAAATTGTGCAGAGAATCAGTCCGCCTATGAATACGATTGGGATGTTCACGAGAGGCAAATCCGGGGGTATTATACCGCTTCCGATTTCAGAGAGGACAAACATTACGAGAACAGCGCCGAATCCGTAGATGGGAATTATAGGTCCGTTTAAAAATCCGCGGTTGATAAATCTGTGTTCGCGAACAGAACAGTATGAGGTTTCCCAAATCCAGCCGAGAAATCCGTATATGAAAAACCAGAGTATGTATTCTGCTATATCAATCATTAGTTACTTTTTGTTTTATCGGGATGAGATATAAAAGTGAGTAATGAGATATTGAGTTTATCGTATTTTTTATGATATTTATTGGTGTGATATATTTGTGACGTCAGATATCAGATGTCAGATGTCATATCTGTTTTGAGAATTTTGAAATGTATGGGATTTTTTTCCATTCTCCTTTTTCTTTTTCTCGTGTTTTTTTTTTCGCCATCGACTTAACTATATATATTTTTAAAAACAAAGAATAACAACAAGAGATTATATCATGCCGGGCTTTGTCTCTTAAAAGAGATAATGCCGCGACATATTTTTTACGGTTGTGTTTTTAGTTAACTTAAGTGATGTCTGACATCTGACATCACCATGTGTATAGATTATTTTGATTGGCTTTGTGCTTTGTCTGTTTAGTCAGAAATTACTGTTTTATCAGACATGATGATTTCATAAATAGTGAACCGTAGATTTTATTCACGGAAAAAATATACCATTTGAGCCTGTCCAATAATGGAATTTGACATTTAAATTAATTTGAAATTATAATCTGTTGGTCTTTTGATGTGTTTCGCTGCATCGCGAACATCACTCATCAGCCTTCGGCTTGCGAAAAATTTCATCTTTTGTGTGTCTTGATGAATAATACA
>JAUNXW010000159.1 GCA_030539595.1 Methanocorpusculum sp.
TCAACGCTGAGCGGAGTGATAAACGGAGCGAAGCCCCAAGTTAGTCGAAATAAAACTAAATCAATAAAAATTAGTGAAGTACTTGATAAGCGTAGCGAAGCCCCAAGAAATTTAATCAATAAAAATTAGCGAACTACTGTATTAGACAAGTTCCCTTAATTGAAATAACAAAAAGAGCAAATTCATCTTCAAGAAAAAAAGAAATTGCTTCCCGCTTATTTTCTGCGGAGAGCAAATACTGCCGCTGCTCCAAGAGCCGCCGCAACCGCAAATATCGGTGCGGGCGTCTTTGCAGTCTGTTTGGCAGTGCCTTTTGAATAAACCATCAGCTCTGAAAGTTCTGCATCGGTTAACTTGTAACCGTAGAATGTAGAATAGAACTCCTTCACTTTGTCATCAATGTTGTAGTTGAATACATCAGGATAGAAAATGTTTCCGAGCCAGAGCATTGAAACAAGTCTGTGTGAAGCCGGCGGGTTACCCATCCAAGCCCACGGACACTCAACAGGTGCTTCATAGACTTTACCGTTTTTAACAGCGTCAAGAGTTGCCCACATCGGGTCAGACATAATTGTATTGTAGTAGTCGTGCTGGAGATAACCTGAACCCGAGACAATAATATACTCAGGATTCATCTTAAGGATGTCTTCCATCGTGTACTGGTCGCCCACACCGCTTCCCGTTACTGCTTTCGGTGCAGCGTTGTTTGCGAGATAGTCGATAACTTCGCCGTGATAGGAATCAAGTCCGATAAGGTTTACCGCACTACCGTCAACTTTTGTGACGTAAATCATTGAGACTTTCTTATCTCCGACTTTTGCCATACCTGTTTCAAAGGTTTTCAGAATTCCCGAAGTGTAGTCTGAAAGTTCCTGACCGCGCTTCTCTTCTCCGAGAAGTTTTCCAAGTGTGACGTATGAAGTCGGAATATCTGATAGGACATCCTGAGTTACAAAGACAAACGGAATACCTGTCTTTGTCTGCATGTCATCCATTCCGGGCTGAATCGATGCTTTTGCCGCTCCGACATCAATGATTACATCAATACCGATTTCCTTGTCCAAAGCGATAATCTCTTCAGCGTTCATTGTGGTTTTTGAACCGAACATACTGCCTGTTACTTTCAGGTCGTAAAGAGAGGGATCAATGTATTTTTTCTGAGCGTCGCTGAACTTTGTGTAGAGACTGATAAAGTTCGACGGGTCAAACGAGTAAAGCACAATCTGTGCGAGTGCTCCGGAAGGAGACACGTGATTAACTTCTGCCGGAAGAACAACTTCACGACCGAGGTCATCAGTAAACGTCTTCGTTGTATCGGCTGCAGATGCGATACCGCAGAATGATATCACAATAGCCGCCGCAAGAAGAACCGCTGCAATTTTTCTCATCTATTAACTCCACCCAATGCGGGATTGATTTATTATTTTGTGAATGGAAGTATTTATTATTACATCTAACAGTTCTAAAAAGTTAATTTAACTTGATTTACAAATCAGTCGACATCTTTTGGGATACAGAGTTTGTGCGTGCGCTTCGTATTTTCAAAAGTCTCAATGTTAACATCCACACCGTAGACATTTTTAATCAGTTCAGCGTCGAGCACATTTTCAGGAGAACCGTCTGCAATTATTTTTCCGCCCTGCATCATCACCACACGGTTCGCATACAAAAACGCGTGGTCGGGGTTGTGCGTTGAAAGAATTATCGTGTATCCGTCCCGTGCAAGATTTGAAACCCGCTGCATCACGCGGAACTGATTTCCGTAATCAAGATTTGCTGTTGGCTCGTCCATAATAAGAATTTTTGATTTCTGAACAAGGGCTCTGGCAATTAATGTAAGCTGCCGCTCTCCGCCCGAGATTTCTCCGTAGCCTGCGTGTTCGAGATGAGCAATCCCAAGGCTTTTCAAAGCCTCACGGGCAGTGTTTATGTGTTCCTTTTTCGGTGAAGACAACAGTTTCAGACTGCTTGTAAGCCCCATCAGCACAACGTCGAGGACTTCATAGTTGAAGACAGGATAAGTCGACTGTGGGATATATGCGATGTGTTTTGCAATCTGCTTGTAGGTAAGCGTCCTGATGTCTGTGCCGTTTAAGTAAATCTCTCCGGAATAATTTTTCACAAACCCGAGTATGCACTTAAAAAGTGTACTCTTTCCCACACCGTTAGGTCCGAGAACAGCAAGTAAATCTCCGTCGTTTGTGGAAAACGAAACGTCTTTCAGGACAAGCGGTGAATGTTTTCCGTAAGCGAATTCCAGATTTTGAACATCTATGGATTTCATGACCGTTTGCCCCCCATCATCAGAAGATATGCAAATATGGGTGCACCGATAAATGCGGTTAAAATTCCTATTGGGACTTCAACCGTGGCAATACATCTGGCAACGTCATCAACGAGCAGAAGGAAACCTCCCCCGAGAATAATTGATGCCGGAATTATTCTTCTGTAGTCGTAGCCGAAAATCATACGGCAGAAGTGCGGAATTACAAGACCTATCCATCCGATAATTCCCGAAATTGATACTGCGGCGGCTGTAATCAGCGTTGCGCAGATAACGACGACAAACCTAAGTCTGTGGGTGTTGATTCCCATACTGCGTGCTTCGTCTTCGCCGAGTGTGAGAACGTTCATTCTCCAACGGAGAAGGAATATGGGAATTATTCCCGCTAAAATAACCACGCCCGCAAAAATCACGTCCGAGATTGTTTCAGAGGCAAGACTTCCCATGAGCCAGTAAGTTATTTCGGGTAATTGGTCTTGGGTGTCTGCAACCATTTTGATAAATGAAGTGGAGGCTGTAAAAAGACTTCCAACCAAAATTCCAGCAAGTACCATGCTTAAGGTTGCGCTTCCTTTTGTGAGGCGGCTTATTGTGTAAGCCGCTGCAACGGAAATAATTCCGCCGATAAATGCAAAGATTGTGATGTATACAGGTCCCAAGTCACAGAAAATTGCAAGAGCCGCTCCAAATCCTGCGCCTGCGGATGCTCCCAAAATGTCGGGGGAGACGAGGGGGTTTTGAAACATTCCCTGATAAGCCGAGCCTGCTGTGGCTAAAGCCGCACCGACAAAAAATGCGGCGAGTATTCTCGGCAGTCTGATGTTTATGACGACGCTCATCGTTGCGTAGTCAAATGAGTTTATTATCTGCATCAGCGGATTTGTAATCGGAGCAATGAATGCAAGGTGTTCGGACAGAAAAGAAACTGCGGGCGATATTAATATCAAAATGACGTCAAGGACGGAAATTGAGTATCTTCCGACGGCAAATGAAATCAGAATACAAAGAAGAGCTGCGGCTGTGAGTAATACGAATCTGAGTTTGTAGTTTGGAACTCTGCGGCTCTCCGGCATTGATTCATATTTTTTGAAACTTTAACTTAATGAATTGATTGCAGACGAACTCTGATTGTTAAATAAATATATTTGATTCGGGCGTCTGAAATTTTTTTCATAGAAAAAACAAACCGCAAATCTCACAAGTCGAAGACTTGTGAGATTTGCGGTTTGTTTTTGTGAG
>JAUNXW010000160.1 GCA_030539595.1 Methanocorpusculum sp.
CCGCAACGGCGTTTGCTGAGACGACGCTGTTCGCGTCGCTCTGATTTTTATTTTTCTGTTAAGTATAATAATATTAATAAAATAGTGAGCGTCGCGAATAGCGACGTCTCAGCCTTTCCCCCGCGTTACTCCTATCAAAATAAAAAAATGATTACCTTCTGATAATCGTTCCGGGCTTTCCGCCGTTCATCACTTTTGTAAGCTCGCCCTTATTGTGACCGTTTAAAATCTTAATCTCTTTCAGATTTCTGCAGTGTGAAAGAACCTCAACAGCTTTGTATTCCAGAACCATATCATCCATATTCATATCAATAAGTTCCCGAGCCGTAATCTCTTCAATCAGCTCCGCATCCTCAAAAAGCGACGGATTCTTATCAAAAAGTCCCGTGCAGTTCTTAACAAGAATACATGACTTAGCCCCAAGCATTTCCGCGGCAATCACAGCACCCGAATCAGTTCTGTACTGCGGAATAATCCCTGTTTCCGGCGGAATCTCAAAAATACCGTAAGGAGGAGTTCCGGCTGTAATCGGCAGAATACCGAGCTTTTGAAGATTCAAAACATCAAGCAGGTCGGTATTTGAAATATACTCGCCGCCGGTCTCGGAAAGAAGAACGGACATCATTATAGCGTTCTGTTCGGAGACTTTTGAAGCAAGCTCCGCAAGAACACCTGTCGGCATACCCAAATCTATTCCGATATCCATAATGTGTCTTACTCTGACACCGCCGCCTGTCATAATCAGCATCTGATGAGTTCTGCAAAGTTCTTTGATTTCCGAAACAAGCGGTAAAATAGCCTGTGCTCCGTAATCAATTACACCGTGACCGCCGATTTTAACAACATTCAGTTCGGGCGCGATTTTCATCGGAACTATTCTATCCTGCGATGAAAGAAGCCCGCTACGCGATAATGTCTCGCCTTTGAGACCTGAATGGATATTCTTACGTTTATAAGATGTAATGTTCATAAGATTTTATTTCCGCTGAAAATATAAAAAAGTTAGTCGGAATTGTGCCTTTTACCGCACTCTTCGCCTGTCATCGGTTCAAGGTAAATCAGTTCAGCACCGACGTCCGATACTATTGTTTCAAGTTCTGTTTTTCTGAAATGGCTTGCGTCAAATCTTACTTTTGTTCTGTCTCCCGTGATTGCGACAACTCTGAATCTGGGTTTTTGGTCTCCAACTTCGGTTTTGTTTCGTTCTCTGACATAAATTTTCGTTGACATTTCTATTTTGCCTCGGTTTCAATAGATATATCAGTTGATATATTTCATAAATGTATCTATCGCGTGTTTGAAACTGCGGTGATTTTTTAGTGCGGGATACATAACGAAAACAGATTAAATCTATCATAAGTCTTCACCGATTTTTATTTGATTTTGTGCTTCGCTACGATAATCTCAACGCTGAGTGAAGGCGATTTGCTTTAGCAAACTCAGCCGAGCAAGTCGCAGTAATCCATGAATAATTGTTGTCCTGTGATTTCTAATCCAAGTGTACATAACGATTGGACAAACTCTATCGAACACATTCTGTAAAACAAGTAATGTATATTTATTATTATATAATTACAATTCTTTTATAACATGGACGACAACTCGGTTATGTATGAAAAAGCTCTCAAAGCGCGCGGAATTGAAACTGAAATCAGCTGTGCTCAGGCTATGGCAATCTGCAACATGTTCGGATTCGACCGCGTAAGTTTCAGAGAATACTGCGACTCTCACGAAATTAAATTTAAAGAGTGCAGCTTCGGCTGTTTCTAATTCAGAATATGAATACGTCATCGGAAAAATCCCATGACATTCTTTTTAAATCCATCACGCAATCATTAATAAATCAGAAATACAATACACATGATTGTTACATAAACAAATGACTTTTCCCGCACAAATTTCAAACAACGCAGACCATATAATATCCCTATTTAGAGTAAGTAGTTTCCTCATTCATAGCCATTACGAATCCCTTGAAATACTAATCCCGCGAACCCTCATAGCCGACTCAACGAAAACACCCCGCCCCTGCTCCCCCCTTCCATAAACCCGAAAATTCCAAACTCATACTTTAGATTTCCCTTAATAACAGAAACCGGTTTGTTCCCGTATGGTTTATCTGAGTAAATTAAAATATACAGTAATTAATAAAATCCCAAAAATAGTTTTGAATTAAAAAAATAATTTAAGCAAGACCGCTTGCTTTACTTGCAGACTTCGTATAAATACTCTCGGTAACCTGTATTACTGAACCTGTTTCTATAACTTTTGATGTGGTGTATGTGTAAAGTTTCCCGTCATCGGAAATGTATCCTTCTATGCAATAATTAATAGTTCTGTCAGCCGAAATTCCTGAGAGGCTTATCCTGCCGAAAGGAGTTGTTTTACCGCGGTATTTGCTGCCGCTTGATACATCTGCCAGAAGAGCATTTCCTTCTTTAACTTCAATCACTACTGAAATATCAGAGTCGTAAACAGAATATCCGTCAGAATTTAGGGATGATGCTTTTGTGCAAATCCATTTTCCAGCCAAGTCTGTATTCAGTTCAGGCTTTGTCAATAAAATATCTACTGCGTCATTAGCAAACATTACAATTCTTGAGCCGTCAACGTTCCAGAGAGAAAGGAATTCGTCTGAAATTCTTATATTGCAGATGTCTCCGTCACTCTGAACGATTAAAGCGTTAACACCTTTATCATCAACTGATGTTATAACACCCGCAAGACTTTGGGGTTCTTTTCCCTCAGGCGTGATTGTTCCGATAAATACAGGTCCGTTTTGTTCTGTGATTTTAAGAACGGTTTTTCCGTCTCTTGGGATAAAACCGCCTTTTTCAAACATGTATCCCCAGGCTTTTGTATACGAGCCGATTAATGATTTTTCTTCTTTTTTCTCATCGGGTTTTTTGATTTCAGCGCCGTCTTTTGTTCTCACATCAAATAAAACTGAATATTCTTTCGTCTCTGTGTCGTATCTTGCGGAGGCAAAGATGATTTCATTTTCACTTAGTATGTTTCCGTTTAATCTTTCGTTTGCTGAGCCGTAAGAACTGTCTGTAAAAATTGCTTTACCGTTTTTGTCGGAAACTGCCGCATAATAGATTCTGTTTGCTCCTTCAATTTCCATTTTCAGAAGGCGTCCGTTTTGTTCTGTGATTTTTAAGACGTCGCAGCCTTCGTCAATTTCTTCGGAAAATCCTGTTTCACTTGAGTATTTTATGAGTTTTTGTGTTGTCCAGTCTCCTTTGAGAGTTTCGTCAGCGGTTGTTTCCTGAGGAGTGATACAGCCTGCTGTTATTATTACTGCAGATATTATCAGCAGTAAGAGTAGAGCGATGAGTTTTTTCATAATATCAATTAATTAAATCTCATGATTAATATAATTTTACTAATTGTTGTACTATCCAGAAATTATTTCACTCGCAAGATATATGTACATATGAAGAAACTCAACTCCAAATCCCTGTATGATATTCTTGG
>JAUNXW010000161.1 GCA_030539595.1 Methanocorpusculum sp.
TCCGTCTTAGCTAAGCAAGTCGCAGACTTGCGTTATCACGGCAGCATTTTTCAAGTGAAGTCGCGATTTAACCCGAGCGATGAGCGAGGGTGCGACTGAACGCCGGAAAAATGCGATTGCCGAGAGATTCGCGTAGATTTGCGGTTTGTTTTTGTGAGGCGAAGCCGAACTTCTAATAAATTCCTATCAACACTGAGCGGAGTGATAAACGGAGCGAAGTACAGAATTAAGTCTAAAAAAATTAATTCAGGACAGGATTAGCGTGATTCACGTTTCAATTTATTGAACCACGCTGAGCAATTTTTTTATTTGCGTTCGAGGTTTCCTATTTCCTAAAAAGCCCAAGAAGAGCATAGAACATTTTCAAAATAAACCCAACAATATTAACCATACAATTTTAACTACAAACAGCCAAACTAATTAGTGAAATGACCAGTGGCATTTGCCCTAAATGTGGATTACCAAAAGAACTCTGTATTTGCGAAGAAGTCGCAAAAGAGCAGCAGCGTATAACAGTTAAAGTAAGCAAGAGACGGTACGGTAAAGAAGTGACCGTTGTTGACGGACTTGATCCGTATGAAATCGACCTTGAGGATTTGTCAAAATTCCTTAAAGGAAGACTTGCCTGCGGCGGAACAATTAAAGAAAATTCTATCGAGCTTCAGGGCAACCATAAAGACAGAGTTAAAGAGCTTCTGACAACGAGAGGCTACAGTATAGATAATATCAGTTGAGATACTGAACTACTATTTTTAATAATTATTCAGAATGAGTTTGTCTAATTGTTATGTGAATCTGTTGGACAAGATTTTTTCACGATTCAAAAACTTATAGTTTTTTTCTGCTAAGGTCGTCCGCTTTCAGCGTCCAACCCGCATTCGCAAGTGTTCCATTTGACCTGCAAGTCTTGGACTTGCTCAGATTAAAAAACCCAAACGCTCATATATCCTTACACCAAAATAGAATTGAATGATAGACAGTTTTATCGAAGGAAACAAAGATTTTATCGAAAAAGATTTCGAGCGCAAAAAAGACCGCTATATGCAGATGACGACTTCACAGCACCCGACTGTTCTCTGGATAGGCTGTTCTGATTCCCGCGTGAACCCCGAGCGTATTACTCACTGCAGAGCGGGAGAACTTTTCACGCACAGAAATATAGGCAACATTGTTCCAACGCACGACTGGAATTTTGCTACAGTTCTTGAATACGCAGTGAAGCATTTGAAGGTTAAAGATATTGTTGTCTGCGGTCATTCGGACTGCGGTGCTCTTAACGCTCTTGATGTTGATATGAGTAAAGATTCATATATTCCGATGTGGATTAATCATGCAAGAGAGGCTCAGACAAGAGTTGATGCAAAACTCGGCGAGTGTAAGACAGCGGAAGAAAAAGCCAAACGCAAGCGCGAGATTGAGTTTGAAAATATCAGAGTTCAAATTGAACATCTGAGACAGTATCCGCTTGTTTATCTTGCGGAGGAGAAGAAAGAGATTGAGGTTCACGGTTTGTTCTATGACCTCGCAACAGGTAAACTCTCTAAAATTGTTTAAGGGAGTTTTATTTTTTTTTGTCTGTGAGCTATTACACTATCGGAGTTTGGACAAACTCTCTAAGATTAGAAATCACAGGACAACAATTATGCATGAATTAATTTATATAATTAAATTCACTATTGGACATGCTCTATCGGACAGCTTCTTTATGATATCAGCCATTTCCATAAAGGTATCAGGCTCACACCGTCAGATTCACCTTCCACGTTATCCGTGAGAATTATTTTTCTGACAGGAATTTCCGGATATGCTTTATTAAAATCAGCGAACCCTTCATATTCCCGCGTCGGTATTTTATCGGAATAACATACATTAATCAGTGTGATTGAACTGCTTTCGTCTTTTACAACGAAATCTATCTCTGAATTTTCTTTGAAATATTTCGGTTCAAATCCGCGTCTCAGCAGTTCAAAGCAGACTATATTTTCTGCAAGCCTTCCGTAATCTTTTGAGAAAACAAAAGCTGAAACGTCTCTTAGACCTGTATCCACTACGTAGATTTTTTTGGGAGCGACTATTTGCTTTTTGTAGGAAAAATCAAATTTTGATGCTGAGTAGATTAGGTTGCCGTCAAGTGCGTAGGATATGTAGTCCTGAACCGTTGATGGTTCTGTTTTGAACATTTCAGCAAGTTTTCTGTAGGTCTGCGGGTTTGAGATGTTTGTTATTAGGTATGACATGAGTTCAATCATGACGCTTTGGTTTTTTACGTTGTGAGAGTTTATTATGTCACGGTAAACTATGCCGTCATAGTATGCTTTCAGAAGGTCTTTTCTTACCGATTCGTTTTCAATGCTGACAGCTGCTGGAAATCCTCCGCGGCTCATGTAGTTATTGAGGTGACCTATGAGTTCATATTTTTGTGTCTGAGCATCCATTACGGATTTTGGTTTTTTTATTTTTTTGAAGTTCAGATATTCCGAGAAACTCAGCGGGTAAACCTGTATGGGTATGTATCTGCCTGTGAGGTATGTTCCGGATTTTGATTTGAGTATGTGTGAGGTTGAGCCGGATATTATTATTTTGTATTTTCCGCTGTCGTGAAGATTTTTTATGGTTATTTGGAATTCGTTTATGCTTTGTATTTCGTCGAAGAAGAGCCAGATGTTTTGTGATGTTCCGGCAAGTTTTTGGTATCGGTCGATTATGGTTTCAAGGGGCTGGTCAAGATTTTTTATGAGAGGTGTGTCGCAGGATATGAATAGTATGTTTTTGGGGTTTATTTTTTTGGAGTTGATGAGGTAGTTTATTGTTTGATACATGAGGGTTGTTTTTCCGGCTCTTCTGACACCGCCTATTATTATGATTTCTTTTGAGTAGTTTATGCTGTCTGTTATTTTGTTTAGGTAGTTTGTGCGTTCAACTCCTGTGTTTAAGTTTTGGTTTGTCCAGTGCGGGTTTTGGTTTATTATGTATTCGTTTAGTTCGTCCATGTTAATAGTGTATGTCTTAACTACTACATATTCCTTTGTAAGTGATGTAGTTAAGACCATCACTTTTTATCCAAAGTGATGTTTTATACTCTATCACTTTTGTTTTTGTCCGTCCCGCTGTCTGTTGCCTGACTGTAGAACCTGAGTTTGGCAGTTAATATTTTTGCTTACTATATATTTGACAAATGAGTAAAAACAAAGCTAATCTGTTCTTGGATTTATGACGTCATATTTTTATTGATTTGTTTGAATCATTGAACAGGGACATATCCCAAAAATATTTTTTAACTGTCAAATTCTAACCTGAACAGTACTTCACTAATTTTTATTGATAAGTTTTATTTCGACTAACTTTGGGCTTCGCTCCGTTTATCACTCCGCTCAGCGTTGATAAACGGAGCGAAGCCCCAACTTAGCCGAAATAAAACTTATCAATAAAAATTAGTGAAGTACTGCTAAAGTCAAATTGATG
>JAUNXW010000024.1 GCA_030539595.1 Methanocorpusculum sp.
TTCCGGGTATTTCAGATAAAAGGGTTGTCGGCAAAATCGGTTCGGCGGATAAACCGATTACGGTTAAGGATACAAAATATGCACTTACTCAAACTAAATTCGTGAAGGGAATTTTAACGGGTGCGTGCACTCTTTCATACGCTCTTGAAATAGCAGCCCCGCAATACAGAAATAAAGAAGAGGTTGCTTTAGACCTCGCAAACGCTTTGCACACGGAAGCAAAATTTTTGAGCGAGGCCGGAGTTACAATTATTCAGGTTGATGAACCGATTTTGTCCACAGGAGCGATTTCTGTGGATACCGCAAAGGAGTGTCTTAAAATTATTTTTGACGGGGTTGAGACAACTTCATGTATTCACACCTGCGGAGTTTTGGGGAGCGTTGCCGATTTGTGGACGAAACTTCCTGTGGATATTCTGGATTTTGAGTATTCGGTGAGCGAGGAAAATCTCACAACTCTTTCGCGCAGTGAACTTCACGGTAAAAAAATAGGTTGCGGGTGTGTGAAAAGTTCTGATACGAAACTTGAATCGGTCGAAGAGATTGAGCGCCGCATAAATTCCTGTGTTGAGGCTTTCGGCGCTGAAAATATTTTGATTGACCCGGACTGCGGTTTGAGAATGCACACACCCGAAAACGCTTTTGAAAAATTATCGAGGATGTGTCAGGCAGCGAAGAGGGTCAGAGAAGAATTATAATTTTTTTATTTTTGTAAAAGAGTGGGATGCGGCTCGTGAAGGACCAAAACTGCAAGGGTACTGTCAGAGACTCTGCATCCTGTGGGGGTATTTACATAATTAAATTGCACGTAGGGGTATATAAACCCCTAACCGCGCGGTGCGTTAATGCCCCTGTGGCGATAGTGCCCTTTATTTCACCCCAATTGAATAACAAACAAATTTAATGGCTTTAAATTTTTGCACTTTTTCAAAAAACTAAAAAAATTAAAAAATATTTTTTGGTGCTGAAAAACCAAAAATGAAGCGGTGCGCGAAACTTCAGAAAAGGTTTTGCAGAAACTCAAAAGCCGACAGAGCCTTCACATACTCTTCCCTCATATACGGATTAACATCAGGGTGGTATTTTTCGCGAATATCATGGAAAGCTTTTGACGTTGTGGGAAAATCAGAACCGAAAGGTATTCCCAAAATCTCATAAGCACGCTCTTTAGTCATCTGCTCTTTCATATTACTTAACAGTCAACTTTACGGAATATAAAAATTATGGCTGAGATACTTTGTTTCGTGCAAAAATATCTCTTCAGACAAACTCACGGATTATAAATACAATTGACAACAAACCTATTAAACCGTACACAAGCGCATTATGTTCTTGGGAGAGTGCATATTAGCTTTTTACAGGAGAAATATTAGTGGTAGATTGGAATTTAATCGGAATCATAGCCGCATTCGTCATATACTTCGCAGTAATGATATATGTCGGCTTCTTCTACATGAATAAAAACAAAAACGCCAGCGACTACATCCTTGGAGGAAGAAAACTTCATCACTTCGTATCGGCAATGTCTGCCGAAGCCTCGGATATGAGCGGTTGGCTTCTTTTGGGATTACCGGGACTTGCATATCTTACAGGTCTTTCATCAGCCGGCTGGACTGCTATAGGTCTTGCAATAGGTACTTACCTCAACTGGAAGTTCATTGCAAAACGCCTCAGAATATACACCCACAAGGCAAAAGACTCAATCACAATCCCTGAATTCTTCAAAAACCGTTTCGGCGACAAAAAAGCAATCACATCTGCAATTGCATCTGTTTTCATCGTTGTCTTCTTCGTTGTCTACACAGCCGCACAGTTCTCTGCTGGAGGGAAACTCTTCAACTCAATCTTCGGACTTGACTACACTGTTGCAATGTTAATCGGTGCTGCAATTGTTATTGCATACACATTTACGGGCGGATTCAAAGCTGTATGTCTTACAGATACAATTCAGGCTGTTCTTATGTTCTTCGCACTGATTCTTGTTCCTGTTGTAGCTATTGTTCTTTTAACCGGAAGCGGTTCAGGTCTTGGCTCAATTGACCCGAACATGTTTTCACTGTTCCATGACCCGACAACAGGCGAGTTTATCTCAGTGTTCGTTATAGTCTCCGGACTTGCGTGGGGTTTCGGTTACTTCGGTCAGCCGCACATCCTGCCGAGATTCATGGGAATTGCAAATCCTGATGAAATTCCGAAAGCACGCCGTATTGCCATGGTCTGGGTAATAATTTCAATGGCAGCCGCAATTTTCATCGGTCTTGTCGGTCAGGTATTTTTCAGCGCAGCACCTTTGGCTGATTCAGAGACAGTGTTCATTAATATGACAAGTTCAACCCTTGGAGTGATTCCGTTTATCGCGGGAATTATTTACTGCGGTATTTTGGGAGCAATTATGAGCACAGCCTCTTCACAGATGCTTGCGGCATCTTCCGCAATATCTCAGGATATCTACAAGACTTTCATTAATAAGCAGGCTTCCGACAAGACTCTTCTTCTGATTTCAAGAGTCATGGTTTTGATTGTCGCGGCAGCGGCTGTTCTTCTGTCTCTTAATCCTAACAGTTCAGTCTTCGGTATTGTTTCGTTTGCATGGGCAGGTTTTGGAGCAACGTTCGGTTCTGTAATTTTAGTCGGTCTGTTCTGGAGAAAGATGAACTGGCAGGGTGCTCTTGCGGGAATTGTCGCGGGAGGTATTACAACTGTTGTATGGTTCTTCCTTATAGAGCCGATTATTCCGGTCTATGAGATGGTGCCGGGAGTTATTGTTTCGCTCCTCGCAATATTTATTGTGACTAAGATTACAACACCGCCTGCAAAGGAAGTCACTGATATTTACGATGAATACGTAAAAGAAATCGGCGACACAAGAACATAATCTCACCACTTATTTTTTTGATTTTGTGATTTTTTGCGAAGCGACTAAGGTCTGAGCAAGTCAAAGACTTTCGTTGGTCTCTTTCTGAATAATTTTAAAAACAGAATTAGCAGCAATTTTTATAAAATAATGAGATTGCCTATTACATTCTTATATTATGCCGTTGATATTAAATTAACAAACTTATCGGATGTGAAATTCATGAAAAAAATTTACGCATTACTGACGGCTCTGATTTGTCTTGCAGTATTCACAGGCGGAGTTTCTGCCGCAGGAGAAGATACAGGATACATTCAGGTTTATTCAAACGTTAACGGCGCTCTTGTAAAATTAATTGACGGTTCGGGAAATGTTGTTCAGACAGGCTACATCTCAAACGGTCAGGCAACATTTACGGTCTACACAACAGGAACTCCAATTCGCACGGTTGAAGTTTCAGCAAGCGGATGCACAACCGAAACATCAAGCGTATCAATGCCCTCAGCAGACGGCACATCTACCGTAACTGTTGATTTGTCTATGATTCCTGTTCCCTCGCCATCACCTCTGCCGGTATTCGGATTAATTGCAGGACTTTGTGCGGCAGTTTATCTTCTCAGAAGATAATTGAATTCTTTTTTTTTTGTTCGCTGTCTGTCTATTAAGACCAAAGGCAAACAATACATTTATTTATCAAAAATCCAAAAGCATACTGTATATGATAAAAGTTGCAGTCAACGGTTACGGAACCATTGGAAAGCGTGTTGCGGATGCAGTCTCCGCACAGCCGGACATGGAAATCATCGGTGTGTCAAAAACAAAACCCGGGGCAGAAGCCTATGTCGCAAAAGAAAGAGGCTATCCTCTCTACATTGCGGATTTATCCAAAAAAGAATCCTTTGAAAAAGCAGGACTTACAGTCGCTGGCTCTGTTGAAGAAATGATTCAGCGTGCAGATATTGTTGTCGACGCAACACCCGGAGGAGTCGGCGTAAATAACAAACCACTTTATGAAAAATACAATAAAAAAGCCATATGGGAGGGCGGAGAAGACCATGAAGTAGCGGGCTTTTCCTTTAACTCATCCTGCAACTACGCTGATGCAATCGGAAAACAGTTCGCACGCGTTGTATCCTGCAACACAACAGGTCTTTGCAGAATCATAAATCTCATAGACACAGCCTTCGGAGTAAAAAAAGTCCGCGCGACAATGATTCGCAGAGGAGGAGACCCCGGAGACATCAAAAGAGGACCGATAGACGCAATTGTATTAAACCCTGTAACAATTCCCTCGCATCACGGACCTGACGTGCAGAGCGTTCTACCTCACATCAACATCGTGACATCCGCAATGATTGTTCCAACAACCTTAATGCACATGCATTTCTTAAATATGGAACTCAAGAACCCCGCAACAAAAGATCAGGTTGTTGAGTTAATCAAAGCACACTCAAGACTGGGCTTGGTCAAGAAAAGCACCGGAATCACAAGCACGGCACAACTCAAAGAATACGCCTGCGACCTTCTTCGTCCGAGAGGAGACCTCTGGGAAAACGGAATCTTTGAAGACTCAATTTCCGTTCTTGACGGAACAGACCTCTATCTCTTCCAGGCAATTCATCAGGAAGCCGATGTTGTTGTCGAAACGGTTGACTGTATCCGCGCAATGAAAGGAGACGTCAAAACAGCCGCAGAATCCATAGCAATCACAAACAAAGCGGTCGGCTTTACAGCCATCCGCTGATTTTTCATGGAGTTCCCACAGGTAAGTCCTGACCATACTCATCATATTTTTGAAGGGTGTCCTATCTACGCAAAGCGTTTCAAAAAAGTCGGTGAGTTCAGGTTTCCAGGAATTGCAAAAGTTTTAGATGACAGCGGAGCTTATCACATAAATTTCTTCGGCGACGCTCTTTACGATGAACGCTATGCGAGTGTCGGAGATTTTTTTGATGACACGGCTGTTGTAAAAGATTTTAACGGTAATTATTTTCATATCTACGATGACGGAAGAATAGTCGGCTCTGAAAAATATCTTTGGGCAGGAGATTTTCATGAAGGCATTGCTGTCGTCTATCACAAAAAATACGGAGCGGCTCATATAACGAATTCCGGAGAACTTCTCTACGGTGACTGGTATTTTGACGCAAGAGAATTTTTTGAAGGCAAGGCTCTTGTGAGAGATGAAAACGGCTGGCTCTTTGTAGACAAAAAAGGAAATGCCATCGCCAGGGCTAAAGCCACGTCTGATAATTTCCCAAGAGGTAATGTCAGGTTTGTCCAGCCTGATAATATCATACCGCGTGTTCTCAGCGAAACAAAATTTGATTCTGCAGTAATTTTAATCAGACACGCAGAGCGCGAACCGTTTTTAAAAGGTGAGCCGGGCAACTCAAAAATGCTAACCGCACGAGGAGAAAAATCCGCAATAGATTTCGGCAAAGCCGTTCCCGAAATCAAAGCCTCATATTCAAGTCCAATGACCCGCTGTGTAAGAACCGCTGAACTGATTGCGGGTAAAAATACTCCCACAACTATGCTCGGAGACCCTGGTGCTTTTATTTTCAACAACGCGATGAGCCATGAATTTTATGTGAAGAATCCGACAAAGACTTCTATTCTGAGATATGTTAAAGACGGAGTTTTACCCGGTCACTATCCTATTAAAGAGGGAGCACAGCGTCTGTTTGAGTTTCTGAAATCAGTCGCAGAAGACGGCGTTGTTTTATGCGTTACTCATGATGCTTTTACAGCGGCATTTATTTCTGAAACTACAGGTTATGATTTCACTGACGACTGGGTGGGATTTTTAGAAGGCTGTATTTTATTCAGAAGAGGAGACAAATGGAGCATCTGGTGGAAAGGTGAGGAGACCGAATTATGAAATTCAATTCGGCTTTAATTGTTGTTGAGGATGTCAAGCGCTCAAAGAAATTCTATACAGAGTTTCTCGGTCAGAAAATTGAAAATGATTTCGGTGAGAATGTAGCTTTTGAGGGCGGTTTTTGTATTCAGGAGAAAAAACTCTGGAGAGAGTTTGTTCACAAGAGCGATTCTGAAATTCTTTTCAGGGGTAACGACGCGGAACTTTATTTTACGGAAGACCTCATCGATGATTTTCTTGAAAGGCTTAACTCTTCGGGAGCGGAAATTGTCTGTCCCTTAACCGAATACAACTGGGGACAAAGAGCCGTGAGATTTTATGACCCTGACGGTCATATTATTGAGGTTGGGGAAAGCATAGAATTTGTATGCAGAAGAATGCTTTCTAAAGGAATGTCTGTTGACGAAGTCGGAGAAAAAAGTCAGATGGGTTCTGAGTATGTGAGAGGTTTAATCTAAAGCATCCGCAAATTATTTTCATCGGAATAAATTAATCGATTGGACACTTTTTCTAAAGTGTATAAAATGCAAGAGTATTAAATTAATTTAATGCCGAATATTTATTATAAAATATGAAAGCCGATATCAAAAAAATAATTTTACTGACCGCTCTTATCGCTTTGATTGTAATCACAGCGGGATGTGTTTCAAATCAGAACAATCAGACCGAAAACCCTCAGACGCCGTTGCCGACAGCAGCTACAGAAATACCTCAGACAGTCCCCCAGACTCCTACACCATTGATTGAGAAAAATAACTCTGTCTTCAACATAATTATGGAAGACAGATATTCGGGAAATATCAGCAACTTAATGACCGCTGCAAAACGCATGAACAAAGTCGCAAAAGACGGTGAATACAGCTATCTCCTCAATCTGATAATAACCTGCAAGAGTGTTGGGGAAGGAAAATCATTTGAATTTGACCCGTATCAAGATGTGTTCCTATCGGTTGACGGAGTAAATTACAAAGCCAAATCATCAACAACATATCCTGTGAACTATCCTGAGATTCAGTCTGTATCTCTTAAAGAAGGACAGATGGTTTCGGGCTGGCTTTATTTCATCGTTCCCGAAGGCTATGCCAAACTCAATATGAACGATGAAGGAACTGAGTCCAACATTGTCGATTTGATTTACTCCTGAGAATTATTTAGTAATCTCAATCCACACACTTTTTTCATATAGTAAATCCCATTTAATAGGGTAACCCTATTTGGAATTTTATCGGACATGTTTGAATCATTCTCAGCAGTAACTGACTCAGCGGGTTTTCTACTCGGAGGGGTATTAACAACCTTAGTACTCGTCGGTCTCGCGCTTCTGATGGGATTTTTAATAGGAATAACTCTTACACTGGGTCAGGTTTACGGAGCAAAAATAATTCAAAGAGCCGTCTCCGTTTACGTCTGGTTCTTCAGAGGTCTGCCGAACATAGTTCTTCTGTTTCTCTTCTACTTCGCGCTGTTTCCGTTCTTCGGTCTCTCAAACATGCCGGCATTTTTGGTCGCGGTCATTGTTCTTGGGATGAGAAGCGCCGCTTATCAGTCGCAGATTTTCAGAGGCGCAATTCAATCCATTGCAGACGGTCAGATGCTTGCGGCGCGTTCGCTTGGAATGACAAAATGGCAGGCAATTAAATCAATCATACTTCCGCAGTCTCTGAGGCTTTCGCTTCCCGGCTGGTCAAACGAATACCCTGTTCTTCTTACAGATTCATCCGTTGCGTATGTTATAGGAGTTGCGGAACTTTTAACCAGAACAAGCCAAGTGATTTCAAGAACAGGAGAACCCATGCTTCTTTATTTGACATGTGCTGTCGTGTTCATTCTGCTCAATTACGGAGGCATGATGCTGATTCAGCACATTGAAAAGAAAGTAAAAATACCCGGATTCGGGGAAAACGAGTGTGAACAGATATGAATAATACAACAGATATACCAATCCTTCGCGTTGAAAATCTCTGCAAGTCGTACGGAGATTTGCATGTTTTGAAAAATGTCTCGTTTGAAATCCGCAGAGGAGAGAAAAAGGTCTTTGTAGGTCCTTCGGGAACAGGAAAATCAACGCTTCTCCGCTGCATAAATCAGCTCACAGTCCCGGACTCGGGATTTGTTTATCTTAACGGCGAGGAAATCACCAACTCGGGCAAAAAAATAAATGAATATCGTCAGAAGATGGGGATGGTTTTCCAGAATTTTAATCTGTTTGACCACCTGACAGCTGTCAGAAACATTGAGCTTGCACTTCTTAAAGTCAAAAAGATGAGCAAGGCTGATGCTCACAAAAAAGCAATGGATGAGCTTGAACGGGTTGGAATGGCTGACAGAGCCGATTTTTATCCCGCACAGCTTTCCGGCGGACAGGCTCAGAGGGTTTCTATTGCGCGGGCTCTTGCAATGGATCCTGAGGTTATGCTTTTTGATGAACCGACAAGCGCTCTTGACCCGGAACTTAAAAGAGAAGTAATGGAGGTTATGAGAAAACTTGCCGAAGGCGGTATGACCTGCATTGTGGTTACTCATGAGATGAAGTTTGCAACCTCCTTTGCGACAGAGATTCTCTTAATGGAGAAAGGCGAAATTGTTGAGCGCGGAAACCCGGCAGATATTCCGACAAGCCCGAACTTTGTTCGAACACGTGAATTTATGGGAAGCTACGTAGAAGAGTGACATGAGCGAAGCAGTAAACATAACAGTTTCTTCAGGCGGATTCGATGCGGTTGTTCAGGGAATCATAGATTATTTCGTGTCTCAGATTCCGTTCTGGCAGGATATTTTACTCCCTGCTCTCTTCGACGGTCTGTTCGTTACTCTCCAGCTTGTTCTGCTTACAGCGCCGTTTGGTTTTATTCTTGGTATGCTTGTTGCGGTTTCAAGAGTTTACGGACCCAAGCCTTTGAAATGGCTTGCGAAACTCTATGTTATATTTTTCAGAGGCTGCCCGCTTCTTGTGCTTTTGTTTATTCTCTACTTCGGTCTGCCGTCGATAGGAATTGTTCTCGGTTCGTATCTGTCTGCGCTGTTCGGTTTTATTCTGTGCAATTCAGCCTACAACTCGGAATATTTACGCGGAGCTCTTCAGTCGGTTAAGCAGGGTCAGATGACTGCGGCGCGTTCGCTTGGAATGAACAAGATTCAGGCAATCTTTTATGTGATTATCCCGCAGGCTCTGAGAAGAGCTCTTCCCGGAGTTTCAAACGAGTTCATTTATCTTATTAAATATTCCTCGCTTGCGTATGTTGTGACGGTAATAGAACTCACTGGAGCGGCAAAAATTATTGCAAGCAAGTATTTCATGTACTTTGAAGCGTTTGCCGCTGTGGGTATTTTCTATCTGGTTCTTGTGACCATTGCAACTGTCGGTATTCATTTCCTTGAAAAGAAGCTTGCAATCCCTGGTGTCTCAGGGGTTATTAATAAGTAGATTCAGCGGAGAATCTCTAAAATCTGTTTATAGACAATAGGAACATCTTTAATCATCGTATCCCAGACAAGCACCGGCTCAACTTTAAAATAACCGTGAATCAGCCTGTTCCTCATCTTATACATACCTGACCAGTCAATATACGAAAACTCTTCCACAGTCTCTGCGGAAATATTATTTGCCGCCTCGCCGATTATTTCTATTGACCTTTCAGCCGCACGTTGATAAGTTTCGTCTTCTAAAAATTCATCAAACGAAATTTTTTCGGTTAAACCCTTAAGATACTTAACCTAATCAAAAATATGTCTGATGTAGACTAAACTTTCGCCATCCATATAATCTCCGTCTGCACATACGGCAGAATATACGGGCTGATTCCCGTTGTAGTAACCAAATCAACCTTTCGATCAAATAACTCTTCCAGAAAATCGGCAAGCCCCATAAAATTACGCATTGTCATAGAACCTGCTCTAAAAGAAATCATCACATCCACATCAGAATCCGCAGTATCTTCTCCGCGTGAAACAGAACCGAATATCCCTATCGTATCAATACCGAAACGTTCCCGTATCTCAGGTAAGTTCGCCTCCAATTTTTTGAGGACATACTCTTTGATACTGACATATTCGATCTTCATTGTTAATCATTAATTGTAGGCACAAGGTAATAAATTTGTCCGTGAAAAGAAGCAGTCAAAATGAATTTGTCCAATGCGGAAAGTCCGAAGGGCTTTCTTGGTTGAGGCGAGAGGATTTAGCATCTTTAGGCTGAGCATCAAGTTGAACACTTGCGAATGCGGGTTGGACGCTAAATGTGGACGACCTTAGCAGAGAAAACTATAAGTTTTTGAATCGCAAAAAATCCGTTGGACAAGCTTAAAATATAATTTCTTCATTGCGTGCGATTGTAGCCCGCATCAAAAAATCAAATAAAAACCAACAAAATAAAAAAAAGATTAATGGAATTTACTCTGTAACAAGATACTTCTTCTGAAGTTCATTCCACTTATCGGAAGCCATCAGTTCCTTAATTCCTTCGTTAACAAGGTTCTGCAGTTTGGTATCTTCGTTGCGCAATGCAACACCGTACTGCTCTTTGGTATCAATCTTGCCGAGCATAACAAGATTCTCTTTTCCTGAAATGTAGTTCTCAATGTTTACATCATCGAAAATAACAACCTGAACAAGACCGTTCTCTAAAGCAACCATTGACTGCGGGAACGAATCATAGAGTTTAATCTTGCCGTCTTTAACCATCTGGTTATACTTACCTTCTCCGAAGTAATCCTGCATCCATTGATCAGCCGAGCAGCTTCTCTGAACACCGATGATTAATTCTCCGGCTTCAAACTGTGCAACCGTTGCTGTTGAACCTTTCTTGACTGCAAGACCCTGGTTAACCGTCCAGTACGGGTTTGAGAAAGTAACTTTTGCCGCACGCTCAGGGGTGATTGTCATACCTGAGTAAACCATATCGATGTTTCCCGCGAGTAATGCCGGAATAATTCCGTCCCATGCAACACCCTTGATTTCAACAGTGAATCCCTTCTGCTTTGCAATCCACTGAATTGACTCTACATCGAAACCGACATAGTTTCCGTTTTCATCAATGTATGAATACGGTGCGTATTCTGCATCAACACCGACAATGTAGTCGGCTTTCTTTTCTCCTGTGCATCCGGCCGTAAGGACTAAACACACAACCACGAGGGATACTGCTATCCCAAATAACACTCTCTTATCCATCCGTTAAACATTTTCACTAATTGTATAAAATAGTATCTTTGTGAATTGGATTATGAACAGGTCTGCTGATTGTCAACTCTTTCGTCATAGACCCTTAAAGCTCTAATCATATCCACGTATCTGAACTCAGGCCATGTCGGAGCACAAAAAAATACAGCCGCTTCGTTACCGTTGGCAAGCCAAGGAAGAAAATTTGAAGTCCTCTTATCGTTGCCTGTTCGAATAATCAAATCCACAGGCGGCATAGGCTTATTAGGATACATATTCTTTGTAACACACTCAGGAGTGATACTGTCCGCTGAGATTTCTCCTGAGCGCACTCCAGAAACAATGCGTTTTGCCGTCTCCACAATCTCATTTCTTCCGCCGTAGGCAAGAGCGAAGTGAATATAATATTTATTATGGTCTTTGGTCACGTTCTCAAGATTTTCAATGCTTTTAATCAGACGTGCCGGAATAAGACTTCTGTCGCCTATAATTGAAATGTTAATCTCTTTCGCAAAAATTCTTTCATCGGTTAAGAGATTTGTAAATCTGTTGATGAACAGTTCCATCAGGTCAGCAACCTCTTCGTCGCTGCGCTTGAAGTTCTCGGTAGAGAACGCATAATATGTCATGTGTTTGATACCGATTTCACCCATCCAGTCAATAACACGAATTGTCTGGTCTGCTCCGATATTATGTCCCTGATCAACTCCGAGCCCGTGAGACTTTGCATATCTGCGGTTGCCGTCCATGATTATTGCGACATGGGTGGGCTTATGCTTAAGTCCTCTCAAAACTTTGTGCGCGTAAACATCCTCCGCGAAAGTTCTTATACTCACTGCGGTGTCACCTCAACAATCATACCGTCATTTGGATAGCGCTCGATTATTTTTCTGTCAGAGCCGAACTTTCTCGGAATTTTTCTCATCTGCACCCAGTCAAGTTCTATTGTTCCGTCTTCCATCTCCTCATAAAAACTTCCTGCTTTCATAAGAGACAGAATCATCTCAAGGTCACCTTCGGGATTCATTGAGCCGTACATAATTGTGCCGTCATCGGTTATTGTATCAAACGGTCTTGCCGAATTTCTTGCAACACGCTTGAGTCTTTCGCGAAGTTGAACCGAGTCCTTAAATGTTGACGTGCAGTAGTGAACCTTTGGGTGACCGTTGATTTCCCCTGCCCATTTTGTTGAACCTTTAATGGCGTTGCACAGAGGATTTTCCGGCTCAAGTTTGCGTCTTCGCATTTCTTCAGCGCATGAATCTCCCCACTCAAGCTGATTGATGTTGAAGAAATCAACATAGTCAAGCAGCGGGAAAAAGTTTCTCAGCCCCTGAAGAGACGGGACTTCAATACCTACATCGAATCCCATCTTCTTCGCGTTTTTAATCGACTCAAGGTAAGGGGATGTCATAATTCCGCTCCACTCTTCATGAGGAGGATGCATTCTTATCTCATCAACAACATCGCAGAGAGCAGCGAGGTCTTCTTGGGTTGGAGCTCTTCCCGTGTAAAGGTGAATATGATGTTCTTTGCCGAAATGATTTTTCAGCGCTGAGCAGAACTCAACAACGCGTTCAAGTTCCATCAGAGGCTCTCCACCCGTGACGCCCGTTCCGAGAGCGTCCATAATTTCTGCCTGTTCAATAGCCTCTTCCGGAGTTGTAATCTTCGCGTCGTTTGCGAAAATCACATCATTGTCCTTGCGTTCTTCCGATAGAGGACAATACCAGCAGTCACGGTCGCATCTGCCTGTGATAAAAAGCACAAGCTTCGCTCCTATGTAACAGAGCTGACAGCCCTTCGATAAATTTTTTGGAAGCTTTGCCTTAGCCATTACTGAACCATTTCAGATAAGCGCTTTACAACTGCGTCTTTTCCGAGAGCTTCCAGGAACCATCCAAGACGCGGTCCTCTGTCTGCTGAAAGGAAAGCGCGGTAAACCGCTGTGAACACATCTTTTCCCGTAACTCCTGCGGATTCTGCAGCGTTGTAGACTGCGTTGTGGATAACATCAGCTTTCCACTCGCCTTCCGAGATTGCTTTGAGATATGCGGCAACTGCCTTCTTAACGTTTTCGGGTTCTGCTGCAGCAACATCCGGAAGTTTTTCCGCAAGCGAGAACTTCACATCGTCCGGTGCGTAACGGTCAAGCCATCTTCTTGCTCTGTTTGCCTGATCAAGCACTGCGGCTTCATCGACGATTTCATAACCGCTGCGTTTGAGAATCTCAAACAGACCTGCGTCGTCTCTTGCAATCTGGACAACTGTAACCATGTGTCTGAACGGAATTGAGGTCTGAGGCGATGAAATCCTTGAGAGTTCGAGTTCGCGTGAATCTCCGAGTTTTGTTGCGCGGTCATAGTCATCGATAAGTTTGAGAAGTCCCATTCCAGGGTCGAACGCGATTGTCTTGTCCGGCTTGGTCTTTGCAATCATGTAGCGGAGAACCTCCGGCGGAACAATATCAAGCATGTCGCGGATTGTTAAAACCACTCCCTTTGATGAATGCATCTCGCCTTTTCCTTTAAGGCTTATCCATTCGTAAGTTACAGGGACAGGCGCTGTGTAGTTGTAAATTTCTTTGGTGATGATTTTTCCGGTGTCGTATGAGCCTCCGGGCGAAGCGTGGTCTTTTCCAAACGGTTCAACTGTGACGCCGTGAACCGACCATCTCATCGGCCAGTCAACACGCCAGACTAATTTTCCTTCTCCTTTGGAGTAATCGGAAACTCCTTCGTGACCGCATGAGCATTTGTATGTGACTTTGTGATTTTCTGTATCGTGGGAGAGAATCTGTGCACGGGAGATTGTTCCGCATTTTTCACAAATCGGGTAGTATGGAGTCCAGCCGTCTTCGAGTTTTCTGCCCGAGACGTCTTCAAGTATTTTTTTGATTTCTTCTGCGTGAATTAATGCCTGTTTTATCTGTTCGGTGAACATTCCGCTTCTGTAGGCTTCGCTTGTGCGAATCACTCTTGGGTGAATGTCGAGTTCTTCTATTGCTGAAAGGAACGGTTCAAGGAAGTGTTCCGCGTAGCTTTTGTGTTTTCCGCAGGGACACGGGATGTCACAGACAGGCCAGCCTATGTAGTTTTTGTATTCGTCGGGGAGGAAGGGATAGACTTTTCTCAGCGGGTCAAAGTCATCTGCAATGTAGACAAGTTCGGCAGGAGTTCCCTTGCTTTTAATTGCTTTGTAAATCATGTCCCCGGTCATTACTTCGCGCATGTTTCCAAGGTGTATAGGTCCAGACGGTGTAATTCCGGTCGCAACCAGCTGCGGTGCATCGGTTGATACCTGAGCCGCCTTAGCGTCAGCCCAGTGAATTATTTCCTTTTCGTGTTTTTGTTCCGGCATTTATTGTGTCACCAATTAAGATGTGTCTATAGTATGTGTTTTTTGAAGTGATAATATGTTGGTTAATTCTTCTTTTTTGAACGAGCTTGTCCAACAGTGATTAAATCCGTTGGACAAGATTTAGATTAAGTTTTAGGTTA
>JAUNXW010000025.1:0-13870 GCA_030539595.1 Methanocorpusculum sp.
ATATCGCCTTTCCCCATTTCGGGGAAAGGTTATGTGTGGTATGGTGGTGTATGAAAAAATTTCTGTCTGCTTGTTTTGTGTGTGTCCTGAAGCACGAGATTTCTCCCGATACTTCAGTGTATAGTATTTTTAACATTAAAGAATATAAACCTTCCTGAACAGAACAAAATCTCAATAGATACTTATCTGCCGCGCGTCAATTAATTATAGCAACAAAATGCCGAACACCCAGCCGGAATATGTTCCGATTACCCGCGAAGAGCTGAAAAAAACAGGAGTAAAGAAGCCCGATATAGTTTTGGTCTGCGCAGACGCCTACGTTGACCATCCGTCATTTGCAGCCGCGCTAATCTCACGCATGTTAATCTGGGCAGGATTTTCGGTAGCAATAATCTCGCAGCCCGACTGGAAAGACAAGGAGGGAAACGATTTTAAAAAATTCGGAGAACCCAATCTCTTTTTTGCTGTTGTTCCGGGTATGGTCGACCCCATGATTAATGCATATACACCGGCTCTGAAAAAAAGAAGTTCGGATGTATATTCTCCGGGCGGAAAACTCACGCGCCCGGAAAGAGTAACAATCGTTTACTCCAACCAGCTCCACAGACTGTTTCCGCAGACACCGATTGTCATAGGCGGGGTTGAAGCAAGTCTTAGGAGATTTGCTCATTATGATTACTGGAGCGACACAATCCGCCGGAGTATTTTAGCCGATGCGCCCGCTTCACTTCTTGTTTACGGAATGGGCGAATACACACTCATAGAAATTGCAAAAAGGCTTCGCTATGGCAAAAAAATAACCGAGATACGCGACATACCCGGAACATGCTGGGAGATGAGCGTTGCCGAGTTCAAAGAAAATCCGCCCGAAGGAATTATTCTTCCCGCATATCCTGATGTCTGCGACAAACAAAAATTCGCTCTCGCTTCAAAATTAATTTTCAGCGAGTCTGGAATTTTAATACAGAGACACCCTAAGACCGTCATCGTTCAAAATCCAGCACAAAAACCGCTGACAACAAAGGAACTCGACAGAATTTATGACCTGCCCTACACAAGAAAACAGCACCCGCTGATTAAAGAAACCGTTCCCGCGCTTGCGCCAGTTCAGTTTTCAATAACAACTCACAGAGGGTGTCTTGGAAGCTGTTCGTTCTGCTCAATAGCTCTGCATCAGGGCAGGCAGATTGTTTCAAGAAGCGATGAATCTGTTCTGAAAGAAGCTGAGAGAATTTCTAAAATGAAGGAGTTCAAGGGCGTTATCTCAGACGTGGGAGGACCTTCCGCAAATATGTACGGCTGTTCCTGCAAAAAATGGAAAGATGGCGCTCCGTGTAAAGATAAAAGCTGTCTAACTTGTAAAAATCTCAAGAACGGAACAGAAAGACAACTTGAACTTCTCCGACGGATAAGAAAAATTCCGAAAGTGAAGCATGTGTTCATCAGTTCAGGTATAAGATACGACCTTATCCCCGATGATGAAGTCGGAGACGAGTATATCCGCTCGCTTGTGAACTATTATATATCCGGTCATCTGAAAGTAGCGCCCGAACATATTTCTGAAAGGGTCACTCATTTGATGAATAAACCAGGAAAAGCAGAGTTCGATAAATTCAGAAAGCGCTTCGACAGTCTGCAGAAGGGAAAAGAAAAGAAGCAGTATCTTGTTCCTTATCTGATGTCGTCGCACCCGGGCTGCAGAATTGAGGATATGGTCGGTCTTGCTCTCTATCTTCGTGAAAATGATATGTACACCGAACAGGTTCAGGATTTTACACCGTCTCCAATGACTTTATCAACTGCAATGTATTACACCGGTCTGAATCCAATATCGGGCGACAAAGTTTATGTCCCGCTCGGTTCGGAAAAAAGAATCCAACGTGCTTTACTGCAGTGGAAGGACTGGCATCAGTATGATTACGTTGTCTCGGGACTTTTGAAAGCGGGACGAAGCGATTTGATAGGCGACCTTGTTCCAAACAGGGGAATTCCCGAACTCAGGCCGAAGAGCAAAAAAAGGAAGAAGTAATTATTTTTTCAGTGAATTAACTGCGGTCTCAATTACCGCATAAAGTTCATCGACACCGAAAGTTTCCGAGCTTATGACAATATCATACGGAGAATAATCTGCGATGTCGATATTATAGTATTCCATATATCTTCCGGCTTCGCATTTTTCGCGCTCAATAGTCAGATTGTAAGCTTCTTCAACTGTTCTGTTCTCGCGCTCGGCAATTCTTTCCGAGCGGCATTTTTCGGATGCATAAAGATAGACTTTCAGGTCGGCATTTTCAACCATCCAGCCTGCAAGTCTTCCTTCGATAATAATATCGTCTGACTCCTCACCGATTTTTTTCTGGCTGGCATCGATATCTTTGTCGATTTCCGGATTCTGTTTGGCAAGTCTTCCGAAATCGGCAAGTTCCATATTGCGCTCTTTGGCAAGAGCGCGGAAAACTTCTCCGGCGGATACATATTTGAAACCGAATTTATCGGCAATGCGTCTGCCCAGAGTTGTTGTTCCTGAGCCGGGTGAGCCGCTGATTGTTATTCTCAATCAGACGCCTCCGATATTGAGGGCTTTCCTGATTACCTGCGACATAACAAGTGAGCAGATAAGATACCAGAGAATCCAGAACGGGAAAAATCCGAGATAGACATCGAAGTAAGAGGTCAGTCCCGCGAAAGGAATTACAATTGCGGTTGAAAGGTTCGGGTCTGCAAGAGTTACGGCTTTTGCCGGGATGTGTTCAATGAGCCAGAAAAACACAGGGACTGTCAGAACAAGAATGTATGCCATAGGCTTGAACTGGTCTTTGGTTGTCTCCATCTGTTCTGCCATCATTGCCTGCTGTCTTGCCTGCATCTTTTTGATGAGTTTTTCGTCGCCGGAAAGCTGAGCTTCACGGAATTTCTTGTTGAACTCCTTCATCTTTTCCTGATTCTCATTCATCTTCTCATAGTTCATTGTGTATTTCTGAATGAGAGCCGAGTAAAAACCCGTGATTGTTGCAAGAATCAGAACAAGTGCAAAGAAGGGAAGACCGAGAGCCGCAAAAGGACCTATTACAATATCCACAACTCCCGAAATTACCTGGCGCGCCCACTGCCATTGATATAGAAGCATCATGCCGAAAACTACGGCAAGAGCTATATACATACTGTATTTTTTCTTGAATGTGGCAAAATCCATTAAAGATTACCTCAGTGCAGCCGCAAGGTCTTCAACTGCTCTGTCAAGCAGGAAGTCTGCGTTTGTGATAATTTTAACTGTGCATCCGGTGAGCATTGAGTAAGCCGCCGCAAATGCACGGTTCATTTCCTGATGCTCGGCAATTGATTTTGAGCCTTCAACGTCTCTTACACGTGTTTCGTCAGAGAGTCTGCGGACTAAAATCTGGTCGTTGTCTGTTTCGACAAGGACAATTATGTCGGGCATAATAGCTGTAATTACCCATTCCGGCAATCCTGCGAGGTATCCGTTCGGCGTTTTTACGGATGCGTGAGTGTCGACGATTACGTTTCCGTCGATTGCTGCGATTTTTTCAGCAGCTGTTTTCTGAAGTCTCTTCTGCTGAACACGGTCGAGTTTTCTCATCTGGTCGCGGTCGGTTACAAGTCCTTCTGCCTGCGCTACTTCAAACATGAAGCTTCCGAAGTTGAGGTTTTGGTATTTGACACCTTCTGCGGTTACTTTGTCAAATGCTGCGTTGATGACGGTTGTTTTTCCGACACCTGGAACGCCTGTGATGATTACTTTTTTGCCTGCCATTTTATTTCATTCTCCGTTTGAGAAATAATATCTGTTAGGTTTGTCTGGTAGAGTAATAAATTAACCGCCTTATGAGTTCGTCAGAGTTTGTCCAATCGTCATGTGAATCCGTTGGACAAGATCTATTGGATAGACTTGGAAAAAAACATCCGATGCCAACTCCGTATATTTTATTGTCAATCAGCGCACATTGATTAATATAAATGGTTTTTGTACCTGACGACCTTGCCTCACTTGCGGATGAACTGTATGAGAAATCTGAAGACGATGATTTTCGTCTTGCAGAATTAATCCGCGAACTTCCGAAAGAGACAGCTCTCAGGCTGTGTACGTCGAATCTTACCAACGCACTTCAGGTATATCTGTATGCGTTCAATGAAGAACCTGACATAGAAATTTACGAAAAACTTCTGCTTGAGCCGTCAAGCAGTTTATTGTATGGAATAAAACTTCAAACGATTGAACTTGCGGAGATTATTTTTGCGTTCGATTCAAAGTCGGGGCTGTTTTTTATCGGGGTATTCGACGGTGAAAAAGTTGTCGCGGCATATTCGGGAAGCGGAGCATACAAGGCTGCCGTGAAGTACGCGAAGGAAAACTGCGCCGAGTAGATTTTTTTTGAGGAGTAACAATAGAGGCTCTTCAATCGTATAATTTAATATTTAAATAAATTTGAAGTTGTATTCTGTTGGTTTTTAGATTATGTTGCGAGACACCTAAAAAGTCAGAGGAACAACAATACAACAATCTAAGCATCAAATTTTGTCCAACGGATTCACATAACGATTGGACATCTTCTTAGAAATCCCCGACCAAATAAGAAAATACTTTTCACCTCTCAGCACAAAACAAGAAGTAACTATGTTGTTTGAGCTTCCGCTGTGGCTTCAGGAACTTTCCGGAACAATAGAATTTCAGATGAGCCTTCTCTTGTTCGTGGCTCTTGGAGGATACATTCTTGCAACAAGAATACATCAGTCAGCTGTTATCGGAGAAATTCTTGTCGGACTTGTTATAGGTCCAAGCGTTCTGGGGCTCATTCAGTACACGGATTTTGTCAGCGGCATTGCCACACTCGGCTCAATAATTCTGTTATTTGTCATAGGTTTTGAGTTCGAACTATCTGATATTACAAATTGGAGATATGCCGTCATCGCAACAATAGGAGTTGTCGTTCCCTGGATTGGCGGATACATTACAACGCTGTTTTTCGGAATGGACTTTTATTCGGCTCTCTTTATCGGAACAGCCATGACCGCAACAAGTATTGCCATAACCGCAAACGTTCTGCGCGAAATGGGAAAACTTCATCAGCCGTTTGCAAAAGCCATCATAGGCGCGGCTGTGATTGATGATATTTTGGGGTTGATTGTTCTCTCAATTTCGCAGGATTTGAGTGTCACGGGAAGTCTTATAGCATCAGACATTCTGTTTACAATTCTGAAAGCCTTCGGATTTGTAATTGTCGGAGCAATTGTCGGAATAAAATTAGTTCCGCTCCTTATAACAAAAATGGACAGTACAAAAATTGCGAGACGCTTCCCTGAGTTTGTTTTTATCTTCGCTATGATGATTGCATTTTTCTATGCAATGTGTGCTGAGGCTGTGGGAATTTCAGCAATTGTCGGAGCATTTCTTGCGGGTGTGTGCGTGAACCGCGTGAGCCTTAAGCACAGTATGGACATAAAGTTAGGAGCTGAGTATCTGTATATTATCTTCGCGTCGATATTTTTCGTGTCGCTTGGTATTATCGCGGATTTAAGTTATCTGACTGTTGATATGCTCGGATTTATCGGTATTCTTTGTATTGTGGCAATTATTACTAAGGTTGTGGGCTGCGGTCTTCCCGCAAAATTCATGGGTATGAATTGGCGTGATTCGCTTATGATTGGATTTGGTATGACGCCGAGGGGTGAGGTTGCGATGATTGTCGGACTTATTGCGCTCAATCACTTCAGGGATTTGGCAGCCGCCGCAACGGATGCCGCACAAAAGGCTCTTTATCTTCAGCAGGGTAATGAACTGTTTATCGCAATTGTCGTTGTGTCGCTTGTGACGACTATAATTGTTCCGCTTATCTACAAAGGAATATTTTTCAGAGGAGACGCTTCGTCAAAAGAAGCCTGTGAGGTAAACAAGAGCTGAGATTTTTTATTTTTAGGTACATTACGGCACTGAAAAGGATTCCTTAAGATTTTCTCAGAGGGATTTAATCACAGATTAACTGACTGCTCATCAAAAGATTATATAACGTCTCCGAATAAATAGAAATATACTTCATGAACAAAAGGAATCTGCCGACAATAATCATCATAATCCTTATCATAGGATTTGCCTTCTATGTATTTTCGGCAGACACCATCTTCGCAAAAGAAGAAGAAAAATATCAGGTGGAACTCTTAACCGTTCTGACAACAGCTTATGACCCGTTCAACACTCAGGCAATGATGGGAGTATATTTTGCCGAAAGAAGCGGAATTGCAGATGCTGAATTTACACTTATTGGCGATGATGCAGGACTTGCGGATTATTTTAAAAAAACTGCTCTCAAAAATCCTAACTTAATTTGCGGTGTGGGTTTTACTCTGCAAGAATCTATGTATAACTCAGCTCTTGAAAATCCAAATATTGACTATCTGACGGTTGACATGACATACACCGAAGACGATATCCCGGGCAACATGGCAAATATCATTTTCAGGAGCAATGAAGCAAGTTATGTCGCGGGATACGTCGCAGGTATGACCACAGAAACAAACAAAATAGGTTTTGTCGGCGGAATGAATACCTCAATCATACAGGGATTCTACTACGGATTTATGGCAGGAATCTCACGCGCGGAAATTACTAAACTTAAGAAAATAAACGTCTCTTTGGAATATGCCGACAGTTACATCGACCCTTACACAGGAGCGGAAATTGCGGAAAAAATGTACAATGACGGTGTCGATATAATCTATTCGGTTGCCGGTGTTACTGGCAACGGAGTGATTTCAACAGCCGCAGTAAAAAACAAATATGTAATCGGTGTGGATACCGACCAGAATTATATGGCGCCCGAAAATGTCATTTTCAGCGTTATCAAAAAAATAGACACATCAATAAATACCACAATTGCGGATTATGCCGCAGGTAAAAAACACGGAGGGGAGGTAATATCACTCGGCTACGCTGAAAACGGAGTTGATGTAGTCAACTATCTTGACTGCATAGACCCCAAAGTGATTGAGGAGGCAGACTTCCTCAAAGAAGATATCAAAACGGGAAGAATAATCGTTCCGTACACAAAAGAGGAGTACGAAGATTATCTACATCGTGAACTTTAATTAATCTCTTCAAATGCGAGTTTTGATGCGCCGAGCAGAGGAGCTTTTCCGTTCAAAGACGACAGCCTGATTTCGGGCATTGTAAGATATGTATCCGTGTGCTCAATCATTTTTCCGGCAATAAGAGACGGATAGTTCAAAGCAACAGGTCCGTCAAGAACAATTAAGCCGGGGTTGTATGCGGCAATTACAGATGACAGCCCGCGTCCGTTTATTTCGGCAAGGGTTTCCGCAAATGCAGAACAAAGCGGGCTTTTAAGTTCTGCCGCGTGAAGTATCTGCCCGGCTGTGAGTTTTGCCTGCGGGTTACAGTTTGTTTTTCCGAAAATTTCTTCGCGCCATTTTGAGAAAAATTTGGGGATGTTGTTTCCGCTCGAATATGCTTCCCAGTGTCCTTTTTTCCCGCAGCCGCAGGTCATAGCGTATGTGCTGTCTACAAAAATATGTCCGACTTCTCCTGCGTTTCCGTCAGAGCCAAAGAGTATTTTTCCGTCGGCAAAAATCCCTGAACCAATTCCCGATGAAAATGTGATGTAGACGAGAACGGATGGTTTGGGTTTTGACGAGGGTAATCCGAAATAATATTCTCCGACAGCTCCGGCTTTGCAGTCGGTTGCCATCATGGCAGGTATTTTAAAAAAATCGGAAAGAGGTTCTGTCAGAAATATTCTACCGCAGGACATATTCGGAGAAGATACAACCGAACCTGTTTTTAAGTCAACAGGTCCTGCCGTGCTTATTCCAATAGCAGACGGCTTTATCCCTGTTTTTTCTGATGAATCCTTTATCATATTCTGAATCATCATTTGAATCTCCGAGCCGTCTGTTATATTTTTTACTTCGTTCGATGTGTAATATTTTATTTCTCCGCTTTCGTCTATGAGTGCTGTCCTGACGTTTGTTGCCCCAAGGTCTACAGCGGCAGTATATTTATCCATAGAATTTATTCTGTGCTTTATGGGTTTAAGTAATTGGGTTGGATGTGCTTCTGCCTATGATTTTGTCAAATGAGCCTGTCCAATAGTGGAATCTGATATTTAAATTAATTTGAGATTGTGATTTGTTGAGATTGGAGCGTTTTTGTTACACCACGAAAATCACTCGCCATCAACAGAAAACTTAGACAAAAATCTTGTCCAACAGATTCACATAACGATTGGACAGGCTCTAATTAACAAACCAATATAAAACCCCTTATGTATCACTACGACCAATAACTACACGCATTTCGTGGGGAATACATGAAAGAAGTAACTGAAAACTATGTCTCATCGGCTATAGAGACCGATGTCGGCAATTACTGGAAACAGCACAATACATATCGCGAGACAAGAAAATACCGTGAATCGGGCAGACCGTGGCTCTTTGTCGACGGACCTCCTTACACAACGGGATACATTCACTTGGGAACTGCGTGGAACAAAATCCTCAAAGATTCAATTCTCAGATACCACTCAATGTGCGGCAGAAACATCATTGAGCGTGCAGGTTATGATATGCACGGATTACCCATTGAGGTTCAGGTCGAAAAGAAACTTGGGCTCAACAACAAATCCGATATTGAAAAGCACGGTGTCTCAAAATTCATCGAAGAGTGCCGCGAGTTCGCTCTGAAAAACAAAGACATCATGAGCGAAGAGTTCAAGGAACTCGGAACATGGATGGACTTTGACGACCCCTATCAGACAGTTGACAAAGGATACATTGAAGCCGCCTGGTACACGCTCAAAAAATGTCAGGAAAAAGACATGCTTGAACGCGGAAGCCGTGTCATCAGCTGGTGTCCGCGCTGCGGAACAGCTTTAGCTGAGGCGGAAGTTGAATATTCCGATGAAACCGACCCGTCAATCTTTGTAAAATTCCCCATTATAGACAAAGAAAACGAATACCTTGTTATCTGGACAACAACTCCGTGGACACTTCCGGCAAACATTGCAGTTGCTGTCGGCAAAGACTATGTCTACGCAAAGTGCAGAGCAGTTAAAGACGGAAAAACAGAAGACCTCTGGATTGCCAAAGACCTCTGCGAGCAGATATTAAAATACGGAAAATATCAGGACTTCAAGATTATTGAAACAAAGACGGGCGCTGAACTTGCCGGAACAAAATACAGTTCACCGCTTGCAGATTTTGTTCCTGTCCAAAAAACCATTGAGCACCGCGTTGTAATTGCAGACTACGTCGCAATGGAAAACACCGGAATGGTTCATATCGCACCAGGTCACGGCTGGGACGACTATCTTGTCGGATTAAAAGAAAATCTTCCGATAGTCTGTCCTGTTGACGGAAACGGATACTTCACAAAAGAAGCCGGAGTGTTTGCCGGAAAATATGTTAAAGACGCCCAGACAAATCAGGACGTCATCGACAGACTCGGAAACTATATGCTTGCCGTGCGCAAGATTACTCACAGATACGGTCACTGCTGGAGATGTAAGACACCCATTATCTACCGCGCAACTTCTCAGTGGTTCCTCAAAGCAAAAGAAATCAAGGACAAGATGCTTGAGGAAATTTCAAAAGAGGTCACATGGTATCCGGAATGGGCAGGCTCTGCCAGATTCCATGACTGGATTTCAGAGGCTCGCGACTGGTGTATTTCCCGTCAGAGATATTGGGGGATCCCAATTCCTGTCTGGGAATGCCCGGACTGCCATGAATACAAAGTGGTCGGCAGTTACGCAGAACTCGAAGAGCTGTCGGGTCAGAAACTTGTCGACCCGCACAGACCTTACGTTGACGATATCACAATCCCATGCAAATGCGGAAGCAAAATGCACAGAATCTCAGACATTTTCGATGTCTGGTACGATTCGGGAATTGCCTCATGGGCAACACTTCGCTTCCCAAATCAGACCGAAGCGTTTGAAAAATACTGGCCAGCGGATTTCATTCTCGAAGGTCAGGATCAGACAAGAGGCTGGTTCTATTCACAGCTCGCACTCTCAACGATTGCTTTCGGCAAATCTCCGTACAAGTCTGTCTTAATGCACGGATTCGCACTCGATGCGAACGGCAAGAAGATGAGTAAGAGTTTAGGCAACGTTGTCAAGCCTGAAGACGTTATTGAAAAATTCGGTGTGGACATTATGCGCCAGTATATTCTTTCGGCAAGTGCGCCGTGGGATGATATGCGTTTCTCAATGGATGGGGTAAAGACAACTCAGAGAATGTTCAACGTTCTCTGGAACGTTTACAAATTCCCGCTCCCGTATATGTCGCTTGACGGCTACAAGCCCGCAGAGACCGCAGACGGCAAATGGGACGCAAGCGCTGTTGAAGACCACATTAAAGAGTTCGGACGCGAAGACCGCTGGCTTATATCAAAAGTCAACTCGCTTGCCGAGACAGTCACAGCAGAAATGGAGGTCTGCAACCTTCACAGAGCAACCAGACCTATCAGTAACTTCGTTCTGGAAGAACTTTCAAGATGGTATGTTCAGCTCGTTCGACCGAGAATGTGGCTTGAAGAAGAGTCGGTTTCAAAGAAACAGGCTTACGACACGATGTATTATGTCATGCGCAGGCTCATGACAATTTTTGCTCCGTTCGCTCCGTTCGTCTGCGAGAAGATGTATCAGAATATGAAATGTCCGGGCGACGTTGAATCGGTTCATATGCAGGACTGGTTCTCTGGAAAAGATTTTCTCAGGGATACGGCTCTTGAAACCGAGATCGAGATTATTCAGGAGTTTGATGTCGCAGTCGCAAACGCACGCGAGAAAGGCAAGAGAAAGGGACGCTGGCCAATTTCCGAGGCGGTTGTTTCAACCGACTCAGACGCTGTCGCAAACGCGATTGTTGTTATGAACGATATGGCGTGTGACAGAGCAAACGCAAGAAGCGTTAAAGTTGTCAAGGGAGTGTGGGATAAAGTTGAGTGGACAGCAGTGCCTGTTATGAAGGTCATCGGAAAAGGTTTCGGACGCGACGGACCTAAAGTAAAAGCATTCATCGAAGGCTCAAACGGAACAGAACTTAAAGCACTGCTTGCCAAAGACGGTAAAGTTCACATGTCAACGGACGGTTTTGAGTGCGACTTAACAGCCGAGCACATCAACTTTGAAGAAAAAATGCCCGAAAACATTTTCTCTTCGCCTATTAACAACGGCACTGTTTATATTGATGTTGCTCTGACGCCCGAGCTTGAATCTGAAGGATATGCACGTGAGGTTATCAGAAGAATTCAGGAGATGCGCAAACAGGCAGGTCTTGCGGTTGATGCGAAGATTACCTGTGAGGTCGTTATTGAAGATGAACATGTTCTGCCGTTAGTCGATGCAAAGCACGACACGATTCAGAATGAGGTTCGCGCCGTGTGCATGAAGATAAGGTCTCCTGCGGGTAAATCCTGTAATTGCTCCGAAGGCTCAGCGCTTCTTTCAACAGAATGGGATATTGACGGGCTTAAGGTCAGTATCTCTGTTTGGGAAGCGAAATAATAATACATTTTTTTACTGCTGATTACAGACATGCCGGTTTAATTGTATTGTCTAAGTTTTCTGTTGCTGTGTGTACACATTTAGTTACACCACGAAAACTTAGTCTAAAAAAATCACCACTTACCTGTAACCCAGCCGTAAACCCCGTAAATAACACAGCCTAAAGCAACAAGCATCAGAACATAATACATCAAACCCGGCTTTTTATTTTCCTCATCATCCATATCTACAAATTAAACTCAAAAGATTATATATCACTCGGTAAAAAACGGTCTCCTGTTTTTAACAGCCAGTGCAATTGCCTCTTTAAGCTCATCGCCTTTAAGACCTTTAATATCAACCTCGTTACCGTTTCTCAAAAGACACGGCTTTAAAAGCCCGTCGGAAGTAACACGAAGCCTGTTGCAGTTTGCGCAGAACTCAGCGTTGTGCATCGGTCTGACAATCTCAACGGTCGCCCCGTCAAGACTGTATTTCCTTCTGTGGTGCATTTTTCTCGTAACGACCACCTCAGCCTCGCGGGAAAGTTTAACCTCAAGGTCTTCAACAAATTTACAATTGTCGTGAACCGAAGGATTCATCTTATCAGCCCAGCCGTTAATATCCATCAGCTCAATGAACTGCAGAATAAGCTCGCTCCTTCCTCTGACAAAATTAAAGAAGTCATCAATTTCATCATCATTGATTCCGGGAAGAATCACCATATTTATTTTAACGGGAGTAAGTCCCGCAGAAACAGCCGCCTCAATTCCCTCAAGCACCTGAGGCAGCATATCCTGTCCCGTGATTTTTTTGTATCTGTCGCGCCTCAAAGTGTCAAGGCTTACATTCACTCTTGAAAGTCCCGCGGCTTCCAAATCTTTTGCTATTGCTGCGAGCTTTGTTCCGTTTGTAGTCATTGAAGACTCAATGCCTTTGGGTATTGCAGAAATTATCTCGCAGAGGTCTTTCCTGAGTGTCGGCTCACCCCCTGTGAGTTTTATTGTTTTTATTCCGAGTGTTTCAAAAATTTTCAGGAGTTCGACAATCTCATCCTTAGACATCTGATGTTTTGTCTCAAAGCGGGCGCACCCGTTGATTTCTTCTCCTTCTCTGTGGCAGTAGATACATCTGAGGTTGCATGCACTGGTTAATACAATCCTCACATCTGTGATTCTTCTCCCATAAGGGTCGGTCATCATACTGATGTCATCTGCCATATACATATATTTTTGCGGTGTGTGGTTATAAGGCTGTATGAATTTAAGCAGGTTCGCAAGGAGGCTGTACAATCGTAAAAAAATCGTTGGGCAAGCTCAGCATATCAAAAATCGAATCCCATAATTTAATATACTCTGCAGATAAAAGTAATGTCATTGATTATTATGAAAAAAGTAATAATTTCTGCCGTATTGCTTCTTTTAATAACCGCCTGTATTCTTTCCGCAGGATGTGTACATGATAAAGAAACATACACGGTAGCGGTTGACCCTGCTCTTCAGCCGTTTTCCCTAATGGCGGAAAGCGGAGAATTGGATGGCTTTGACATTGAAATGATGAAATGGATTGCCGAGAATCAGAATTTCAATATAAAATTTGTAGGCGTCACTTATAACGAATACATGACAAACGTCGACAAAGGAAACTATGACATAAGACCCGGTCTCATAATTACAGACGGAAGAAAAGAAAACGTCGACTTCTCAGACCCATATGTTGAGTCACATTACTCAATAGTTTCAAGAAAAGACAAAACCGTCACGAAAGAAGATGTTTTGAGCGGAAACGCAGTAATATCCGTAGCCGTCGGCAGTGCATACGATGTATGGGTTAAAAATTATTTCGGCGAAGAAAAATACAATCAAATGGTCAAAGACGGAAAAATTCTGATTGAAAGAAGCGTTGACCAGTCAATTCTCTCAGTCCTTGCCGGTTCTTCCGATGCAGCCATCTGTGCAGACATTATCGCCGTAACTCAGAGTGATTATTATGCTCCCATCAAATTTATCGGATACCTTGACGGAAATGCACAAATCAGTATTTCCGTTAAGAAAGGCAATGAAGAACTTCTGAAAAAACTTAATGACGGAATTGCAAATTTCAAAACATCTTCCAGATACAATGAACTCAAACAAAAATACAGAATGCCGTACCTGAAAGATACCTACAGAGTAGGAGTCGATTCAAACAACAAACCGTTCACCTATCTTAACGAAAACGAAGACCTTACCGGAATTGACTACGACTCTATCATGTGGATTGCTGACAAATACGGATTTGATGTTGAATTTGTGGAAGGAAACTGGGTCAGCAATATTAATTCTGTTTTCAGACAGGAGATTGATATGTGG